>NZ_JBCNNS010000056.1:0-27764 GCF_039594335.1 Raoultella sp. | reverse complement strand
GCATCGGCTGCTGGACATTCGTGATCCGGCAGAGGCTTATTCCGCGGCGGATTTTCGCCGCGATGCGCTGGCTGAAATGGCGGAGATCGTCGCTGCCGGGCGCATTCCGCTACTGGTTGGCGGAACAATGTTGTATTTCAAAGCGTTGCTGGAAGGGTTGTCGCCGTTACCGTCGGCGGATCCGCAGGTCAGGGCTAAAATTGAGCAGCAGGCAGCAGAGCAGGGGTGGCACGCATTGCACCGGCAGCTACAGGAGATCGATCCCGTTGCTGCCGCGCGTATTCATCCAAATGATCCGCAAAGGCTTTCCCGGGCACTGGAAGTTTTTTTCATTTCGGGTAAAACTTTAACGGAACTGACGCAAACGTCAGGAGACGCTCTGCCGTACCAGGTGCACCAGTTCGCCATCGCCCCGGCGAGCCGTGAACTGCTCCATCAACGCATAGAGCAGCGTTTTCATCAGATGTTGGCTTCGGGTTTTGAAGCAGAAGTACGGGCGCTTTTTGCCCGCGGAGATTTGCATACGGATATGCCTTCCATTCGTTGTGTCGGATACCGCCAGATGTGGTCATATCTTGATGGCGAGATCCCGTATGATGAAATGGTTTATCGAGGTGTTTGCGCCACGAGACAGTTAGCAAAACGTCAGATTACCTGGTTACGCGGCTGGGAAGATATTCACTGGTTAGATAGTGAACATCCTGAACAGGCG
This sequence comes from Raoultella sp., assembly GCF_039594335.1. Taxonomy (NCBI): domain Bacteria; kingdom Pseudomonadati; phylum Pseudomonadota; class Gammaproteobacteria; order Enterobacterales; family Enterobacteriaceae; genus Klebsiella; species Raoultella sp. The sequence continues at coordinate 27,052 of NZ_JBCNNS010000056.1, read as the reverse complement.
CTCAACAAAGTATTACAGGTAGTTGGTGCGAGCCAGGACTGAACGTGTACAATTAAACGGTATCGTGCGTAATTTTTTTTAAGAATCGTAAGGTTCTGAGTACAAAACAAGCATACATATAAGGAAAAGAGAGAATGGCTAAGGGGCAATCTTTACAAGATCCGTTCCTGAACGCTTTGCGTCGGGAACGCGTTCCGGTTTCTATTTATTTGGTGAATGGTATTAAGCTGCAAGGGCAAATTGAGTCTTTCGATCAGTTCGTGATCCTGTTGAAAAACACGGTCAGCCAGATGGTCTACAAGCACGCAATTTCTACTGTTGTCCCGTCTCGTCCGGTGTCTCACCACAGCAATAATGCTGGCGGCGGTACAAATAACTATCACCATGGTGGTAGCGCGCAGGGTTCTTCTGCGCCGCAGCAAGACAGCGAAGACACTGAATAAGGTTGATGCTGTTTCCATGCCGGGGAGCCGGGTTTATTCGATGCGTTTCAGGTTGCAGAAAGGCGGCGCGTAGTGACTCCCCAGCTATTTACGTGAGTAAATGACTGGGGTGAATAACAAATTTGCCAGGGGCAGATTTGAACAACGCGTGTGGTGGCCCGGCCAGAGTCGGGCAAGAAAGCCAACGTCAATGCGGCCTGAAAGACAACGGGTAACTGTGTTCCCCGCTGGTATTTTATAAGGGGTTTACGCTTGTTTGACCGTTATGATGCCGGTGAGCAGGCGGTGCTGGTACACATCTATTTTTCGCAAGACAAAGATATGGAAGACCTTCAGGAGTTTGAATCCCTGGTCTCCTCTGCCGGTGTCGAAGCAATGCAGGTGATTACCGGTAGCCGTAAAGCACCGCACCCAAAATATTTTGTTGGTGAAGGTAAGGCTGTCGAAATTGCGGAAGCCGTAAAAGCGACCGGCGCGTCAGTCGTGCTGTTCGATCATGCCTTGAGCCCGGCTCAGGAACGAAATCTGGAACGCTTATGCGAATGCCGGGTTATCGATCGCACAGGTCTTATTTTAGATATTTTTGCCCAGCGCGCGCGTACCCATGAAGGGAAACTGCAGGTTGAGCTGGCACAGCTGCGCCATATGGCTACGCGCCTGGTTCGCGGCTGGACCCACCTTGAAAGACAGAAAGGCGGGATTGGTTTGCGCGGCCCGGGTGAAACCCAGCTCGAAACTGACCGTCGACTCCTGCGCAACCGGATCATGCAGATCCTGTCGCGGCTGGAGAAAGTGTCAAAACAGCGTGAGCAAGGACGGCGGTCACGAGCCAAAGCCGATATTCCAACCGTCTCGCTGGTGGGATACACCAACGCCGGAAAATCAACGCTGTTCAACCAGATAACGGAAGCCGAGGTCTACGCTGCGAACCAGCTGTTCGCGACGCTGGATCCGACGCTGCGCCGCATTGATGTTACCGATGTGGGCGAGACCGTGCTTGCGGATACCGTTGGCTTTATTCGCCATCTGCCGCACGACCTGGTCGCGGCGTTTAAAGCCACTTTGCAGGAGACGCGTCAGGCGACCCTGCTGCTGCATGTGATTGATGCCGCCGATGTCCGGGTGCAGGAAAACATTGATGCAGTCAATACGGTACTGGCGGAAATTGAGGCCGATGAGATCCCGATGCTGCTGGTGATGAACAAAATCGACATGCTGGATGATTTTGAACCGCGTATCGATAGAGATGAAGAGAATAAACCGATTCGGGTCTGGCTCTCCGCCCAGACTGGGGTTGGTGTACCGCTGCTTTTTCAGGCTTTGACGGAACGGCTTTCCGGTGAAGTAGCGCAGCATACGTTGCGTCTACCGCCGCAGGAAGGGCGGCTGAGAAGTCGGTTCTATCAGCTTCAGGCGATAGAAAAAGAGTGGCTGGAAGATGACGGCAGCGTGGGTCTGCAGGTGCGCATGCCGATCGTTGACTGGCGTCGCCTCTGTAAACAAGAGCCAGCGCTGGTTGATTACGTGATTTGACCTTGCAGCTTGCCTGAAGATATTAACCCCTGTGGGGATATCAAAAACAAATATGGAGCATATACATGGCGTGGAATCAGCCCGGTAATAACGGACAGGACCGCGACCCGTGGGGGAGCAGCAATAACCAAGGCGGCAACTCCGGGGGAAATGGCAATAAAGGTGGTCGCGAGCAGGGGCCGCCCGATCTGGATGATATCTTCCGCAAGTTAAGTAAAAAACTTGGCGGTCTCGGTGGCGGTAAAGGGGGCCAGGGGAGCGGTAGTAGCTCTCAGGGACCACGCGGCCCGATGGGCGGACGCATTGTCGGTATCGTGGCAGCTGCTGCGGTTATTATCTGGGCTGCCAGCGGTTTCTATACCATCAAGGAAGCTGAACGTGGTGTGGTCACGCGCTTTGGTAAATTCAGCCATCTGGTTGAGCCAGGTCTTAACTGGAAGCCAACCTTTATCGATAACGTTCAGGCTGTTAACGTTGAATCAGTACGTGAACTGGCGGCTTCTGGCGTCATGCTGACGTCTGATGAAAACGTTGTGCGCGTTGAGATGAACGTCCAGTATCGTGTGACCGATCCTGAACGCTACCTGTTTAGCGTGGCCAGCGCGGACGATAGCCTGCGTCAGGCGACCGACAGCGCCCTGCGCGGCGTGATCGGCAAGTACACGATGGACCGCATCCTGACCGAAGGTCGTACCGTTATTCGTAGCGATACCCAGCGTGAGCTGGAAGAGACGATTCGTCCGTACAACATGGGGATCACCCTGCTGGACGTCAACTTCCAGACGGCACGTCCGCCGGAAGAAGTGAAGGCGGCATTTGATGATGCGATTGCCGCGCGTGAGAACGAGCAGCAGTACATCCGTGAAGCTGAAGCTTACACCAACGAAGTTCAGCCGCGAGCTAACGGTGCAGCGCAGCGTATCCTTGAAGAGGCGCGCGCGTACAAAACTCAGACCGTTCTCGAAGCACAGGGTGAAGTTGCGCGCTTTGCGAAGATCCTGCCGGAGTATAAAGCTGCGCCGGAAATCACCCGTGAACGTCTGTATATCGAAAGCATGGAAAAAGTGCTGAGCCATACCCGTAAAGTGCTGGTTAACGATAAAGGCGGCAATCTGATGGTTCTGCCTCTGGACCAGATGCTGAAAGGCGCCGGTGCCCCGGCGGCAAAGAGCAGTAGCAGTGGCGCGAGCGATCTTCTGCGTCTGCCGCCTGCATCCAGCTCAAGCAGTGCCAGCACCACGCCGACCACCACGGACGGCAACATTATGGACCAACGCCGCGCTAACGCGCAGCGTAACGACTACCAGCGTCAGGGGGAATAACGATGCGTAAATCTGTTATTGCGATAATTGTCATCGTGCTGGTAGTGCTTTACATGTCGATTTTTGTCGTCAAAGAAGGTGAGCGTGGGATTACGCTGCGCTTTGGTAAAGTTCTCCGCGATAGTGAAAACAAACCGCTGGTCTATTCGCCGGGTCTGCACTTCAAGATCCCGTTTATTGAATCAGTGAAAACGCTGGATGCACGCATTCAGACTATGGATAACCAGGCCGATCGCTTTGTTACCAAAGAGAAGAAAGACCTGATCGTTGACTCCTACATCAAATGGCGTATCAGCGATTTCAGCCGCTACTATCTGGCAACCGGCGGCGGCGACGTTTCCCAGGCCGAAGTGCTGCTGAAGCGTAAGTTCTCTGACCGTCTGCGTTCTGAAATTGGTCGCCTGGACGTGAAAGATATCGTGACCGATTCCCGCGGTCGTCTGACGCTGGAAGTGCGTGATGCGTTGAACTCCGGTTCAGCGGGTACAGAAGACGAAGTCAGTACGCCGGCAGCCGACGATGCTATCGCCAAAGCGGCAGAGCGCGTATCGGCAGAAACCAATGGTAAGGTGCCGGTCATTAACCCGAACAGTATGGCGGCGCTGGGTATTGAAGTTGTCGACGTACGCATCAAGCAGATCAACCTGCCGGTTGAGGTGTCCGAGGCGATTTACAACCGTATGCGCGCCGAGCGTGAAGCGGTTGCCCGTCGCCATCGTTCACAGGGTCAGGAAGAGGCGGAGAAGTTGCGTGCAACGGCGGACTATGAAGTCACCAAGACGCTGGCTGAAGCGGAACGTCAGGGCCGTATCATGCGGGGTGAAGGTGATGCGGATGCCGCGAAGCTGTTTGCCGATGCGTTTAGCCAGGATCCGGGCTTCTATGCCTTTATCCGTAGCCTGCGCGCCTATGAGAATAGCTTCCAGAGCAATCAGGATGTGATGGTGCTCAGCCCGGACAGTGATTTCTTCCGCTATATGAAATCGCCGGATTCGGTTAGCAAGTAAGTGATATTGTGAGTAAAAGGCGCCTTGATAAAGGCGCCTTTTTTATAGGTAAAGTTTAATAAATAACTTGTAACACAATAAGTTATGGGCTTTTTTTAGCGATTCCAGTTCATAATGAACGTGAAATACCGGACAATGTCGCCAGAGGGCTGTTTCCGCATCACTCTGCCATCGCTCCCTCTTTGAGGTGGCGACGAGCTTTCTTTCTAAGGGTCAATAATGAACGCAACAATCTGGCTGGCACTGGCACTGGTTTTAGTACTCGAAGGGCTCGGGCCGCTGCTTTATCCGCGCGCCTGGCGTCGGATGGTCGCGGCCATGAGCCAGCTGCCGGATAATTTATTACGCCGTTTTGGCGGGGGGCTTGTGGTTGCCGGGTTTGTCATCTACTACATGTTGACGAAATCGATGGCTTGATCAAAAAGTGGTCAGACTTGCCTGGAATTGAGTGCAAAAAGTGCTGTAACTCTGAAAAAGCGATGGTAGAATCCATTTTTAAGCAAACGGTGATTTTGAAAAATGGGTAACAACGTCGTCGTACTGGGCACCCAATGGGGTGACGAAGGTAAAGGGAAGATCGTCGATCTCCTGACTGAACGGGCTAAATATGTTGTGCGCTACCAGGGTGGCCACAACGCAGGCCATACTCTCGTAATCAACGGTGAAAAAACCGTCCTCCATCTTATTCCATCAGGTATTCTTCGCGAGAATGTCACCAGCATCATCGGTAACGGCGTTGTGCTGTCTCCGGCTGCGCTGATGAAAGAGATGAAAGGTCTGGAAGACCGTGGTATCCCTGTTCGTGAGCGTCTGTTGCTGTCCGAAGCCTGCCCGCTTATCCTCGATTATCATGTCGCGCTGGACGTTGCGCGTGAAAAAGCACGTGGTGCGAAAGCTATCGGTACAACCGGTCGCGGCATCGGCCCTGCTTACGAAGATAAAGTCGCACGCCGCGGTCTGCGCGTTGGTGACCTGTTTGATAAAGCAACCTTTGCCGTCAAACTGAAAGAAGTGATGGAATATCACAACTTCCAACTGGTGAACTTCTACAAAGCAGAAGCGGTTGACTATCAGAAAGTGCTGGATGATGTGATGGCGATTGCCGACATTCTGACAGCGATGGTGGTGGATGTTTCCGATCTGCTGGACCAGGCGCGTAAGCGCGGCGACTTCGTGATGTTCGAAGGCGCGCAGGGGACTCTGCTGGATATCGACCACGGTACCTATCCGTACGTGACCTCGTCTAACACCACCGCGGGTGGCGTGGCGACCGGTTCCGGCCTGGGTCCGCGTTACGTGGACTACGTTCTGGGCATCATCAAAGCCTACTCCACTCGCGTCGGTGCAGGTCCGTTCCCGACCGAGCTGTTCGACGATATCGGCGAGTTCCTGTGCAAGCAGGGTAACGAGTTCGGCGCCACTACCGGCCGTCGTCGTCGTACCGGCTGGCTGGATATCGTTGCGATCCGTCGTGCGGTGCAGATCAACTCTCTGTCTGGTTTCTGCCTGACCAAGCTGGACGTTCTGGACGGCCTGAAAGAAGTGAAACTCTGCGTTGCCTACCGTCTGCCGGATGGCCGCGAAGTGACGACCACTCCGCTGGCCGCTGACAACTGGGAAGGTATTGAGCCGATTTATGAAACCATGCCGGGCTGGTCTGAAACCACCTTCGGCGTGAAAACGCGCAGCGGTCTTCCGCAGGCAGCGCTGAACTATATTGCACGCATTGAAGAGCTGACCGGCGTGCCGGTTGATATCATCTCTACCGGTCCCGACCGTTCTGAGACGATGATTCTGCGCGATCCGTTTGACGCATAATCATCTCCTGGGGCGCCGCTAAGGCGCCCCTTGTTTTTGCTGTTGACCCGCCCCATTTCAAATAAATTAGCGGCCTGAGCGCTGGCTGGTTTATCATCAATACAGTATCAATACGGTCATTACCCGAGGATCAATACCCACAAGCTTTCAGGATGCGTCCGATAGAACAACGCGGCGGTGACCTGAATGATGAGTGTATGCCGCTTTCCCCTTACCCTGAGGTTGATGTGCAGTTAACGAGTTTCACGGATTACGGATTACGAGCGCTGATTTATATGGCTTCGTTACCGGATGGAAGAATGACGAATATCTCCGAAGTGACGGAGGTTTACGGCGTTTCCCGTAATCATATGGTAAAAATAATCAATCAGTTAAGTCGTGCTGGCTACGTGATGGCCGTGCGGGGTAAAAATGGGGGTATTCGCCTCGGTAAGCCGGCGAATACTATTCGGGTTGGCGATGTTGTCCGCGATCTGGAACCGCTGTCGCTGGTCAATTGCAGCAGCGAATTTTGCCATATTACACCTGCCTGTCGCCTGAAGAAGGCGCTGGCTGAAGCAGCGCAAAGTTTTCTCAAGGAACTAGATAACTACACGCTGGCTGATTTGGTTGAAGAAAATCAACCGCTTTATAAATTATTACTGGTGGAGTGACATAAACTCACATCAGAGATGACAACGGAGGAACCGACATGTCACAAGATCCTTTCCAGGAACGCGAAGCTGAAAAGTATGCGAATCCCATCCCAAGCCGGGAATTTATCCTCGATCATTTAGCAAAACGTGAAAAACCTGCCAGTCGCGAAGAGCTGGCGACAGAACTGAATATCGAAGGCGAAGAACAACTTGAAGGACTGCGCCGCCGCCTGCGCGCCATGGAGCGTGACGGGCAGCTGGTCTTTACCCGCCGCCAGTGCTACGCATTGCCGGAGCGTCTCGACCTGCTCAAGGGCACTGTTATCGGCCACCGCGACGGCTATGGCTTCCTGCGCGTTGAAGGGCGTAAAGACGACCTTTATCTCTCTTCCGAGCAGATGAAAATGTGCATCCATGGCGATCAGATCCTCGCGCAGCCGCTGGGTGCGGACCGTAAAGGCCGCCGCGAAGCGCGCGTGGTGCGTATTCTGGTGCCAAAAACCAGCCAGATTGTCGGCCGCTATTTCACCGACGCCGGCGTGGGCTTTGTCGTACCGGACGACAGTCGCCTGAGCTTTGATATCCTGATCCCGCCGGAAGAGGTGATGGGCGCGCGAATGGGCTTCGTGGTGGTAGTGGAGCTGACCCAGCGCCCGACCCGTCGTACTAAAGCGATCGGTAAAATCGTCGAAGTGCTGGGTGATAATATGGGTACCGGCATGGCGGTTGATATGGCGCTGCGTACCCATGAAATCCCTTACACCTGGCCACCGGCGGTAGAGAAACAGGTTTCGGTGCTGAAAGAGCAGGTGCCGGAAGAGGCGAAAGCGGGCCGCGTGGATTTACGCGACCTGCCGCTGGTGACTATCGATGGTGAAGATGCCCGCGACTTTGATGACGCCGTTTACTGCGAGAAAAAACGCGGCGGCGGCTGGCGCCTGTGGGTGGCGATTGCTGACGTCAGCTACTATGTGCGTCCTGGTACGCCGCTGGACGCTGAAGCACGCAGCCGCGGTACCTCGGTCTACTTCCCGTCTCAGGTCGTACCGATGCTGCCGGAAGTGCTCTCCAACGGCTTATGTTCCCTGAACCCGCAGGTCGATCGCCTGTGCATGGTCTGCGAGATGACCATTTCGTCCAAGGGGCGCCTGACCGGCTACAAGTTCTATGAAGCGGTGATGAGCTCACACGCACGCCTGACTTACACCAAGGTGTGGCATATGCTGCAAGGTGATCAGGAGCTGCGAGAGCACTATGCACCGCTGGTGAAGCATATCGAAGAGCTGCATGCGCTTTATAAAGTGCTGGATAGCGCGCGCGAAGAACGTGGCGGGATCTCTTTTGAGAGCGAAGAAGCGAAGTTCATTTTTAACGCAGAACGCCGTATTGAGCGTATTGAGCAGACGCAGCGTAACGATGCGCACAAGCTGATCGAAGAGTGCATGATTCTGGCGAACATCTCTGCCGCCCGCTTTGTTGAGAAGGCGCAGGAGCCGGCGCTGTTCCGTATCCACGATAAGCCGAGCACCGAAGCGATTACCGCCTTCCGTTCCGTACTGGCAGAACTGGGGCTGGAGCTGCCTGGCGGCAACAAGCCAGAGCCGCGTGATTACGCTGAACTGTTGACCTCGATTGCCGATCGTCCGGATCATGAAATGCTGCAAACTATGCTGCTGCGCTCGATGAAACAGGCGATATACGACCCGGAAAACCGCGGTCACTTTGGTCTGGCGCTGCAATCTTACGCGCACTTCACTTCGCCTATTCGTCGTTACCCGGACCTGTCGCTGCATCGTGCGATTAAGTACCTGCTGGCGAAAGAGCAGGGCCATAAAGGTAACAGCACCGAAACTGGCGGCTGGCACTACAGCATGGATGAAATGCTGCAGCTGGGTGCGCACTGTTCGATGACCGAACGTCGTGCCGACGAAGCCACCCGCGAAGTTTCCGACTGGCTGAAGTGTGACTTTATGCTGGATCAGGTGGGTAACGTCTTTAAAGGTGTGATTGCCAGCGTCACCGGCTTTGGTTTCTTCGTGCGTCTGGATGAGCTGTTTATTGATGGCCTGGTGCACGTCTCCTCGCTGGATAACGATTACTATCGTTTCGACCAGGTCGGGCAACGTCTGATCGGTGAATCCGGTGGTCAGACTTACCGCCTGGGCGATCGCGTGGAGGTCCGCGTGGAAGCGGTCAACATGGACGAACGTAAAATCGACTTCTCGCTGATCTCCAGCGAACGCGGTCCGCGCAACGTTGGCAAGACCGCTCGGGAGAGGACGAAGAAGACCAATGGCGCCAGCAATAATGCAGGTAAACCGTCCGGCCGTCGCCGTCAGACGGGCAAGAAGGTGAACTTCGAGCCAGACAGCGCTTTCCGTGGTGATAAGGGCAAACCGAAGCCGACGAAAGCGAAAAAAGAGAATAGCGCGAAAAAGCCATCAGCCAAGACGCAGAAAATCGCGGCGGCGACAAAGGCGAAACGTGCGGCGAAGAAAAAAGTCGCTGAGTAAGCGTCAGACAACCTGAAGCATGACGAGTATATAACCCCTTCCAGTGGGAGGGGGTTATTCTTTTTTGCCGTAAGTCATTCCACAACAGAATAGATATTTCTCCCTTCCCCGCGTATTTCCTGCTTAGTCTGTTTTCAGCAATCGTTATTTATTCTTTTTGATTAGGCATATTTTTTCACTGTGTATAGTGGATTTTACTTTTGCTATCCCCCCCCCCCTTTGTATGTGCAAGGAGCATATATGCATCTGGCTCGTTTTCCCCGTGTGTCACTTGGTCATTTCCCGACTCCGCTTGAGCCGCTGGATAATTTGTCGAAATTATTAGGTGGGCCAAAAATATGGATAAAGCGAGATGATGCGACCGGTCTGGCGAGCGGGGGGAATAAAACCCGTAAGCTGGAGTTTTTACTGGCGGATGCGCTGGCGAAAAACGCCGATGTGGTGATTACCCAGGGGGCCACACAGTCTAATCATGTCCGTCAGACGATTGCCGGCGCGGCACGTCTTGGCCTGCAGGCTAAAGCGCTGCTGGAACAGCGGGTGACAGATTTTGGCGAGGATTACCAACGCTCCGGCAATGTGCTGCTGGATGAACTTCTGGGCGGGGAGATCGTTGCTCATCTGCCGGGCGGCAGCGATATGCAGCAGGCGATGGAGGAGTATGCCGCCACGTTGCGTGAACAAGGATACAATCCATACATCATCCCCGGGGGTGGCTCTAACCCCATCGGCGCGCTGGGTTACGTCGCCTGCGCCGAAGAGCTGTTGTACCAGTCATCTCAGCTACGTCTGCGCATCGACCACGTGGTGCACGCTACGGGCAGCACCGGGACTCAGGCGGGGCTGGTGGCGGGCTTTACGGCGACCAACAGCCACGTTCCGGTGCTGGGCATCAGCGTGCGTGCGCCAAAGCTGAAGCAGGAAGAGAACGTCTGGAATCTGGCGGCGAGAACGCTCAACCTGCTTGGCGTGGCGGGCGAACTGCCGCGTAGCGCCGTGGTGGTCAATAGCGATTACGTCGGAGAGGGCTACGGTCTGCCTGCCGCGGGAACGCTGGAAGCGCTGAGGCTGCTGGCGCGCCACGAGGGGATTCTGCTGGATCCGGTCTACTCTGCGAAAGGGATGGCGGGGCTTATCGATCTGATTCGCCAGGGTCACTTCCGTCAGGATGAGAACGTAGTCTTTATCCATACAGGCGGTTCTGCCGGACTGTTCGGCTACCGCCAGCTGTTAGAGGCGCAGACCCGTCATGACTAAGCCGTTTCTGCTTGGTGTGCTGGGAGGAATGGGGCCGCTCGCCACGCTGGACTTTCAGCGACGCCTGCTTGACGCCACGCCAGCGCAGAACGATCAGCAGCAGCTTCCTTCGGTGGTGTGGAACGTCCCGCAGATCGCGGACCGACAAAAGGCGCTGGCGGGAAGCGGGCCGTCGCCGCTGCCGCAGCTTATCCATGGTATTGAAAAGCTCAATCAGGCAGGGGCAAGCCATATCGCCATCCCGTGTAATACGGCGCATCACTGGTATGACGCCCTCAGCCAGGTGAGCGATGCCCCGATTCTGCACATTGTTGATGCGACGCTAGTCGCGCTGACGCAGCAGGCGGACAAACCTCAGCGGGTGGGAATTATCGCCACGCAAGGCACGCTGGCGGCGGGCTGGTATCAACGCAAGCTGGCGGCGCAGGGAGTGGCGGTGATTGAACCGACGGAGGAGGAGCTGGTCCGTTGGTTTGTCCCCGGGTGTTATGCAGTCAAACGTGGTGAGCTGGAAGAGGGGGGCGAGCTGCTGGTACACCAGGCCAGCGCGCTGTTTGCCCGCGGCGCGCAAAAGCTGATTCTGGCCTGCACCGAGGTTCCCGTTGCGCTTGCGGCGGTGAAGGCGCCGTTTGCTCACCTGACGTTCGATCCGGCCCAGGCGCTGGCCGAGCGATGTTCGCAATTATGGCAAGACCGTTAAAACATCACTGAATACGATTGAGCCCGCTTATTGACCGGGCGTGAAATTTCCGAATTTGCGAAGGGTAAATATAATGAAAAAAATTCTCTGCTTATTCCTTGCAGCGGGTAGCTTATGGGCCAATGTCAGCTTTGCAGATGCGCCTGGTGAAGTCCGGGTGGCTTATAGCGGTGGTTCTCAGGTATTAATGCTGGCGAAGGCCGACGGCTCTCTGGATAAAGCGTTAAACACTAAAGTGAAGTGGGTGCAGTTTGCCTCCGGTGCCGATGCATTAAATTATTTCGCCAGCAATGCGATCGACATTGCTAACTTCGGATCCAGCCCGGCAGCGGCGGGGATTGTCAGAAAACTGCCGGTGGAGATTATTGGCGTTTCCGGCGTCATCGCCAGCTATGAACGGCTGATTGGCAAAGAGGGTATCAGCAGCATTAAAGATATTGAAGGCAAGCGCGTGGCCTATCCGCCGAATTCGACGGCGCAGTACGCCCTGGAAGCCGCCATCGACGTCAACAAACTGGATCGCAGCAAGATCACCCTGCTGCCGCTGCGCCCGGCCGATATGGTCGCTGCCTGGAAGCGCGGCGATATCGATGCCGGTTATGTCTGGGCGCCGTTTGCCCAGGAGCTGGAGTCCCCCGGCGGACACCAGGTCTTCGCCACCAAAGATCTGCAAAAGGATGGGTACCTGATTTACAACAACTACGTGGTGCGTAAAGCCTTTGCCGAGCAATATCCACAGGTGATCACCGCCTTCCTGCGTGTTCACCAGCAAAAGGTTGACGAATTTAAGCGAGACCCGGAGGGCGCGGCGGCGATCGTGGCGAAAGAAGTTGGCGCGCCGGTGGCCACCGCAGCGAATACACTTGGCGGTCTGGAATACCCCACGCTGAGCCAGCAGGGGACAGCGGCATGGCTGGGTAACGGGACGCAAACCTCCGACAGCGGTATCGGCAAAGCGCTGAGCAAAACCTCTGGCTTCCTCGCGGGGATTGGCGAAATCCGCAAACGTGATATTCCGGCGAACTGGGATACCGCGATTGATTCACGCTATATCCGCGAAGCGGCGGTAGCCGCACAATGAGATTGCGTCAGCATATCGCTATCAGCATCGTCTCGGTGGCGGTTTTCTTTATCGTCTGGCAGGTGGCGGCGATGCGGCAGTGGGTCGACCCGCTGCTACTGCCCTCCTTAACGGATATCGGCCTCACGACCAAAGAGCTGCTGGCGGATGGCTATCGTCAGGTGCCGCTGTGGGAGCATATCGCGGTGAGCCGCGCGCGCGCCCTCAGCGCCTTTGCGGTAGCGATTATCATCGGCATTCCGCTGGGACTGCTGATGGGGCTGTCGGACGGCCTCGCCGCCGTGTTAAACCCGTTCGTGCAGTTTCTGCGTCCGCTGCCCAAAATCGCCCTGATCCCGCTGGCCGTGGTCTGGCTGGGGATCGGCGAAGCGTCCAAATTCTTCCTGATATTTATCGCCACCTTTTTAAGCGTGGTGGTCGGGGCCTCCGCCGCCGTCGAGCGTATTGGCCGCTCGCGCATTCGCGTGGCGCAAACTCTCGGCGCCTCGCGCAAGCAAATTTTCCTGCGGGTGGTGTTGCCGGATGCGCTACCCGATCTCTTCACTACCGTCAGGCTGTCGATCGGTATCGGCTGGACCTCGCTGATTGCGGCGGAGATGGTGGCGGCCAGCTCGGGCCTCGGCTGGATGGTGATTAACGCCAGCGCCTATCTGCGTACCGATATCGTCATGCTCGGCATTCTGCTGCTGGGCGGCATTGGCTATTTGCTGGATTTATTGCTGCTGGGGCTACAGCGCCTGTTTGTGCCTTGGGCGGGGAAAGAATAATGAGTGCCATCACGCTGGAAAATGTTTCGCTCTCTTTTGCGGCCAGGCCGCAACCGTTCACGGTGCTCGAGGATATCAGCCTGTCGCTGAAAAAAGGGGAGTTTGTCGTCCTGCTGGGCCCTTCGGGCTGCGGGAAATCCACCATTCTCAACCTGGTCGCCGGGTTTACCCAACCAGACCGAGGTCGCGTGGCGGCGGGTGGCAAACCGGTGCGTGCGCCGGGGTCAGATCGCGGCATGATTTTCCAGCAGCCGAATCTGTTCCCGTGGCTGTCGGTGCTGGAGAATGTCACCTTTGGCCCGCGACTGGGAAAATACCGCAAACAAGAGGTCAATGTGCGAGCGCTGGACTGGTTGGGGCGTGTGGGCCTGAAAGGGTTTGAACATCATGCTCCCTGGCAGCTCTCCGGCGGCATGAAACAACGTGTGGCGCTGGCGCGGGCCTGGCTGCCCGGCCCGGAAGTGCTGCTGCTGGATGAACCTTTCGGCGCGCTGGATGCACAAACCCGGCTGATGATGCAGGAACTGCTGCGCGAGGCCTGGCTGGCGACCGGGACCACGCTGCTGTTTGTGACCCACGATGTCGAAGAGGCGTTGTTCCTCGCCGACCGTATTCTGATTATGTCAGCGAAGCCGGGAAAAATCGTCGAAGAGATTGTCTTGCCCTTTGGCCGCGAGCGGGATATCGAAACCCTGGCCGAACATCCGCACTACAGCGAGATTAAGCATCACGTTTTGCACCGGGTACGCCAGGAGGCAAAACGGCATTTAGGTTAAACGCGACTCCCGGCGGCGGGCAGTTTAATCGGACAAGAGTCGATTTGAACGCTATGTCGGTTATAATAGGCGCAAGTGAAGTGGTTCACGGCCCAATTAACCCGGCGCATACCGCCCCAGATGAGTACCTTTAATGAGTGAAATGATTTACGGCATCCACGCGGTGCAGGCCCTGCTTGAGCGCGCTCCAGAGCGTTTTCAGGAAGTTTATATTCTGAAAGGCCGCGAGGATAAACGCCTGCTGCCGCTGATTCATGCTCTGGAAGCGCAGGGCGTGGTGATTCAGGTGGCTAACCGTCAGTTTCTGGACGAGAAAAGCGAAGGTGCCGTGCATCAGGGGATTATTGCCCGGGTGAAGCCGGGGCGTCAGTATCAGGAGAACGATCTCCCGGATCTGCTTGCCTCGCTTGAGCAGCCGTTCTTGCTGATCCTCGATGGTGTCACCGATCCGCACAACCTCGGTGCCTGTCTGCGTAGTGCCGACGCGGCTGGCGTACATGCGGTGATTGTCCCGCGTGACCGTTCCGCCCAGTTGAACGCGACAGCGAAAAAAGTCGCCTGCGGCGCGGCGGAAAGTGTCCCGCTGATCCGCGTCACCAACCTTGCGCGCACTATGCGCCTGCTGCGGGAAGAGAATGTCTGGATCGTCGGCACCGCGGGTGAAGCGGACCATACGCTGTTCCAGAGCAAAATGACCGGCCCGATGGCGCTGGTCATGGGGGCGGAAGGTGAAGGGATGCGTCGCCTGACCCGCGAACACTGCGATGAGTTAATCAGTATTCCAATGGCTGGCAGCGTCTCTTCACTGAACGTTTCTGTCGCGACCGGGATTTGTTTGTTTGAAGCGGTGCGCCAGCGTAGCTGATATGTTTGCCGGGTGGCGGCTGCGCCTTACCCGCTCTACAGAACCGTAGGCCCGGCAAGCTTGTACTGCCGGGCAATTTGTCACTCATCCAGCGACCGCAGATGGTCGTTTCTCTTCAGCGTCATCAGCGCGAAAATACTCACCACCGCCGTTGCCATCACGTAATAAGCCGGAATATCGAGGTTCCCTGTCTGCTTAATCAGACCGGTGATAATCAGCCCTGCACATCCCGAGAAAATCGCGTTCGACAGTGAATACGCCAGCCCAAGCCCGGTGTAACGTACTTTGGTCGGGAACATCTCTGACAGCATCGCGGGTCCTGGGCCCGCCAGCATGCCGACTAATCCCCCGGCCATCAACACGACCAGCGCTTTTACCAGCAACGTGCTGGATTCCGCCTGCAGAATTTTCAGCAGCGGGAGCGCCAGGATAAGCAGCAACACCGCGGCAATCACCATCACGTTGCGGCGCCCCCATTTATCGCTGAGCATCCCGGCGGGCAGAATCGTCACAGCGAAACCAATATTGGAGATCACCGCAATCAGCAACGCCTGATGAAAACCGGTATGCAGCGAGGATTGTAGGTAGGCGGGCATAATCACCAGATAGGTGTAACCCGCAGCGGACCAGACCATCAGGCGGCCAATGCCGGTCAGAATGGCCTTCAGCGTCCGGCCGAAGTTCGCCGCAGGCTGTGGATGCTGCTGTCGCTGCTGGCGGAGAAAGCCCGGCGTCTCCTCCATCTTCATCCGTAGCCAGAGCGCCACGCCTCCCATCGGTATGGCGAGGAAGAAGGGGAGGCGCCAGCCCCAGGCGTACAGCTGCTCCGGGCTCAGAACAGCTGAAATCAAAGCCACGATGCCCGCCCCAGCCAGCAGCCCTAAAGCCACGGTAAAGGATTGCCAGGCGCCATACAGCCCGCGTTTCCCGCGTGGGGCGAACTCGGTCATCAGTGACACCGCGCCGCCATATTCGCCGCCGGCAAACAGGCCCTGAAGAATGCGCAGTCCTGTCAGAATCAACGGCGCGGCAAGCCCGATACTGGCATAAACCGGCACCAGGCCAATGGCCGTCGTCGCCAGGGTCATCATTACCAGCACGATAATCAGCGTGGGTTTACGGCCAATACGATCGCCGATCCGGCCAAAAATAATGGCGCCTAGAGGGCGGAAGAAGAACGCGATAGCGAACGAAGCATAGGTCAGGATCAGACCCGTCAGCGGCGCTTCCCCTGCAAGCTGAAAGAAGTTGCGGGCGATAACCGTCGCCAGAAAGCCATATACCGCGAACTCGTACCATTCAATAAAGTTGCCGATAGAGCCGGCGATCAGCGCGCGTTTATGTGCGCCCATTGTCGTTGTTACGGTCTGCATAAATCATCCTGACATGAGCAAAAAAGTCACAAATGAATAAACTATTCCATACATTTCCTCTTATGAAATTTAAAATTCTTGTGGCTGTGATGGGCTTCACGAAGGGGGAGATGGTTTTTTGTGACCGGACTCGCGAGCGATGTCCCGCGAGCGTAGCCATACTGAATAATAATGCCAATGACGTAAGGAGACAGTATGGCCTGGCAAACGCATACCGTGTTCAATCAGCCTGCGCCGCTGATGAACAGCAATTTATTTCTGTCGGATAGCGCGCTGCGTGAAGCCGTGGCGCGTGAAGGGGCTGGATGGGACAGTGATTTACTGGCCAGTATCGGCCAGCAACTGGGGGCGGCGGAGTCGCTGGAGCTGGGGAGGCTGGCGAACACTAATCCGCCGGAATTGCTGCGCTACGATGCAACCGGTACCCGGCTTGATGATGTCCGGTTTCACCCTGCCTGGCACTTATTGATGCAGGGGCTGTGCGCCAACCGGGTGCATAATCTGGCCTGGCAGGAGGATGCCCGCGCGGGCGCCTTTGTTGCGCGCGCCGCCCGCTTTATGCTGCATGCGCAGGTGGAAGCGGGGACTTTGTGTCCGATAACCATGACCTTTGCGGCTACGCCACTGTTACAGCAGGCGCTCCCCAAACCTTTTAGCGACTGGCTGTCTCCCTTGCTGAGTGACCGCTACGATCCGCATCTGGCGCCGGGCGCTCAGAAACGTGGGGTGTTAATTGGCATGGGGATGACGGAAAAACAGGGTGGGTCTGACGTCTTGATCAATACCACCCGGGCGGAAAAAACCGCCGAAGGCTTTTATCATCTGGTCGGTCATAAATGGTTTTTCTCGGTTCCGCAAAGCGATGCGCACCTGGTCCTCGCTCAGGCGGCGCAAGGTCTCTCCTGCTTTTTTGTGCCTCGTCTGCTTCCCGATGGGCAGCGCAATGCCCTGCATCTGGAGCGGCTGAAAGATAAGCTGGGCAACCGTTCGAATGCCAGCAGTGAAGTCGAGTTCTTTGAAGCCCGCGGTTGGCTGGTGGGTGAAGAGGGCGATGGCGTTCGGCAAATACTCAAAATGGGCGGGCTCACCCGTTTCGACTGCGCGATCGGCAGCCACGCATTAATGCGTCGGGCCTATTCGGTGGCGCTCTATCATGCGTTGCAGCGCCAGGCATTCGGTAAGAATCTGGTCGATCAGCCGATGATGCGTCAGGTGCTGGGCCAGATGGCGCTGCGCCTTGAAGGGCAGACCGCCTTTCTGTTCCGTCTGGCGCGGGCGTGGGATAGTCGCAATGACGCCAGAGAGGTCCTCTGGGCTCGCTTATTTACGCCGGCGGCGAAGTTTACCATCTGCAAATCCGGGATCCCGTTTGTTGCCGAGGCGATGGAGGTGCTGGGCGGTATTGGCTACTGTGAAGAGAGTGAGCTGCCGCGCCTGTATCGTGAGATGCCTGTCAATAGTATTTGGGAAGGCTCTGGCAATATCATGTGTCTGGACGTGATGCGGGTGCTGGGTAAACATCCGGCAGCGCTGGAGCTGTTGGCGGCGGAGTGCGCAGAGGTTAAGGGGCAAAACCGCCATTTCGATCGTACGTGGCGACAGTTGCAACAGCTGCTACGGCGACCAGCGGAAGAGCAGGGCAGAGAGATTGCCCGCCGGGTTTATATGCTCGGCGTCGGGGCGCAGATGCTACGCTACGCTTCGCCGCCGCTGGCGGAGGCCTGGTGTCGTATGATGCTTGACACGCGCGGCGGTATGCGGCTGGATGAGCCGACGCTGGAAGATTTGCTGCTACGAGCGATGGGGCGTGGACGCCAGGCACCTCAGGCGTAAAGAATGGCCTGGACTCGCCAGTTATCCGGCTGCTGCTCCTCGTACATCTGTACGATACGATACCAGGACGCGCCTTGTTCATCGGCCTTTACGGCGATGGCGTGCTCGACGTCCTGCTGGCTGCCGGCAATATTATTGACGGAGATCAGGCCAATTTCATTCAGGCCGGTGACGCAGTCCGCGCTGGCGAATTCCGCCGACTGCGCGGAGGTGTTTGCTGTCGCTGTGGTCAGCAGCAAAGCGGGTAAGGTAAAAGATCGTTTCATCGTCAGCTCCATTTCACGTAGTCCCGAGGGCAGTCCGTTGCTAACGTCCTGCCAGGTTGGCTGGCCGAACGTTATTATGCACAGGAGAACGTGAATGGACGCAAAGCAGTGTAAAGCTGGCTAAAAGACGGTGTACCGCTATTTACGGTACAGAATCGCTTGCGAATACCACTGGCCGGGAACCATGGTGTCATCGATCATGATGATGACGTAGTAATCCGCTTTAGCCGTTTCTGCCTTCGATTTCAACGCCGCTTCGACATCCATCGGCGAACCGTACATCAACACGCTCACCGTTCCCATTTTCTGTAGCCCTGTCGCCTGGTTACGGTGAATCTCTTGCGGATGGTCGGTTGCGGGTGGCGGTGCTTCTGGCGTCCCCTGCAGGGCACTACAACCGCTCAGTGCGATAGCCAGAAACCACGGTGTTAACCTGCGCATAACCATATCTCGTTTCCTGATAGTCATAGTGTAGTGGTAGCCTGAATGTCATTTCCGGGGAATGTTCCCGAAGTGTTATCTCTGACGCGATTTTCGAATGAAAATATCGTGAAAGCGTAACCGAGTTCTCAACATTATGAATCATGGTGAACCTGGTTTCTTGCTGAATATATCAGCCCATGACACACCGCGACCTGAGTGAAAGGAGATAGTCAATGATTGCGCTCGAAATACGTCGTCTGGCGGGGGGGGAAGTGCTCCACGCCTGCCCGCAATATGCGCTGGATAAGCCGTTGCCCTGTATCATATTTTATCACGGTTTTACCTCCTCGAAGCTGGTGTATAGCTACTTCGCCGTGGCGCTGGCGGAAGCCGGGTTTCGGGTCATTATGCCCGATGCACCGGAGCATGGCGCACGTTACGATGGCGATGAACACGGACGGATGCAGCGTTTCTGGCCGATTTTACTGCAAAATTTTGCTGAGTTTCCGGCCTTGCGCGAGGCAGTTATCGGCCAGGGGTGGGTTGAAGGGGGGAGGCTGGCGGTCGCCGGAGCATCGATGGGCGGCATGACGGCGTTGGGGATGATGACCCATCATCCCGATATAAAAAGCGTGGCCTGCCTGATGGGCTCCGGCTATTTTACATCGCTGTCACAGAGTCTGTTCCCTTCGCCCGGCGTCAGTGGAGAACAGCTGGCTGAATGGGATGTCACCCGGCAGCTCAACCCCCTGGCTAACCGACCGCTCTTGCTCTGGCACGGCGATGAAGACGATGTGGTTCCACCAGATGACTCGTTCCGGCTCCAGCAGGGGCTGCGGCAAAACGGTCTGGATACTCACCTGACCTGCGTCTGGCAAAAAGGGGTTCGCCACCGGATAACGCCGGAGGCGTTAGCGACGACGGTGGCGTTTTTTCAACGTCACCTTTAAACGCGAATCACCTGAACACCGTGATCCTCAAGCTGCTTGAGGATCGCTTCATCCGCCTGTTTTCCGGTAATCACCAGGTCAATTTGCCCGGCCTGGCTGAACAGCATTCCGGCACGTTCGCCCACTTTGCTGCTATCGACCAGCACCGCGAGTTTACCGACGACGTTAAGCATTTTTTGCTCCGCCATCGCCGTCAGCATATCGGTTTTATACAGCCCTTCGGCGGTCAGCCCTTTGCCGCTGGTAAACATCCAGTGCCCGGCATAAAGGCTGTTTTCGCTGCCCTGTGGACTCAGGGTGATGGAGTGGCTGCGGTTATACTGCCCGCCCATAATGATCACGCTGTCATGTTCCTGATCGATCAGGTAATTGGCCAGCGGCAGGTAGTTAGTAATGATCTGTACAGGTTTACCGCAGAGTTCCTGCCCAAGCAGAAAGGCGGTAGAGCCGCAGTTGATGACAATGCTTTCGCCGGGATTCACCAGTTGCGAAGCCGCACGTGCAATTCGTACCTTCTCATCATGGTTTTGCGCCTGATGAATGTTCATCGGTGACCAGCGTGGGCGCTGTTCACTGACGGCTTCTGCGCCATTGCGGACTTTTTTCAGCTTGCCGCTTTCGTCGAGTTTATTGATATCACGTCGTGCCGTCGCCGGAGAAATTCCCAGCCGGGAAATCACCTGCTCAACGGTGACAAATCCCGATTGTGCCAGCAAATCCAGTAAAATTTGATGTCTTTGCGCTTCCGTCATGAGCAAATCCGATTAAAAGTGATAAGCAAAGATGATATTTGAAATCAGGTGAAAATACTAATGCCGGGGGGATAATTTCCGGCGAGCGGTCAATGATGACCGCTCTCCGGAGCTGGCTTAAAGGAAGGACTTAAAGGGCAGATCCGGTTCCATAGTGAAGCAGTCATCGAATCCGCGCGGATAGTGGTATTCGAAGTTGTCTTTATCCAGCGGCCAGGTGAACTTCCCGCCGACCTGCCAGATAAAAGGCTTAAAGCCATACTTCAGGCGGTCTTTTTTCATTTCCCACAGAACGCGGATTTCCTGCGGATCAGCCTGGAAGTTTGACCAGATATCGTGATGGAACGGGATCACCACTTTGGTATTCAGCGACTCGGCCATGCGCAGGATATCGGCGCTGGTCATTTTGTCGGTAATGCCGCGCGGGTTCTCGCCATAGGAGCCCAGAGCCACGTCGATCTGGTGTTCGTTCCCATGCTTCGCGTAATAGTTAGAGTAGTGAGAATCCCCGCTGTGGTACAGGTTGCCGCCCGGTGTTTTGAACAAGTAGTTCACCGCGCGCTGATCCATCCCGTCTGGCAGTACGCCCGCGGCTTTTTGATCCGCGGGTAAGGTGATGAGAGCGGTACGGTCAAAAGCGTCGAGCGCATGGATTTCAATATCCTTGATTTTCACCACATCACCCGGTTTCATCACGATGCAGCGCTCTTTCGGTACCCCCCAGCCCATCCACAGATCGACACAGGTTTGCGGGCCGATAAACGGCACGTTCTCGGCGCAGTTCTGCATGACCGCAGCAGCCACGTTCACATCAATGTGATCGTTATGATCGTGGGTCGACAGCACGGCATCGATCTGGCGAATAGCGAACGGATCCAGAACAAACGGAGTCGTACGCAGATTTGGCTGAAGTTTTTTCACGCCCGCCATGCGCTGCATCTGATGACCCGTTTTCATCTGGAGATTGCCGTGGCTTTGTTTGCCAGTACCGCACCAGAAATCAACGCAGATATTGGCTCCGCCTTCGGATTTCAGCCAGATGCCCGTACAACCTAACCACCACATGGCAAAGGTGCCTGGTGCAACCTGCTCTTGCTCAATTTCTTCATTCAGCCAGCTGCCCCACTCCGGGAAAGTGTTGAGGATCCATGATTCGCGGGTAATGGTTTGTACTTTACTCATTGATTTTCCTCTCGCGTACAATCAAAAATAATCAAATTGTGATTTGTTTTGATAAATACTGACACCGTTTATTCAGGATTGCAATCCTGAATTTTGCCATCTCAAACAGTTACACTGAGGGTTAAAGGGAGATATATGCGTGATTTATGATGCTTTTTTTATGTTATTTATTTGATTTATATTGGTTATTTTTTATTTTATGGTGGTGAGGATTAATACAATAGCGGATTGAAAGATTATTTGCGGCGTGTGTCACATTTAATCAAATACAATCTTGTTGTGATTACTTTTGATTATTAGAGTAATCGAAACAACCAACCTGGGCGTAGCGTGCGTTCTGGAACGTCCACCTTCTGGAGTGTGTTATGGAGATTCTCTACCACATCTTTACCGTGTTCTTTAACCAGGTTATGACCAACGCCCCGCTGCTGCTGGGTATTGTGACCTGCCTGGGCTATATCCTGCTGCGCAAAAGTGCCAGCGTTATTGTTAAAGGGACGATTAAAACCATTATCGGTTTTATGCTGTTACAGGCCGGGTCCGGCATTCTGACCAGCACTTTTAAACCCGTGGTGGCGAAAATGTCAGAGGTTTACGGCATCAACGGCGCGATCTCCGATACCTACGCTTCCATGATGGCAACCATTGAACGAATGGGAGAGGCCTACAGCTGGGTGGGCTATGCCGTGCTGTTAGCTCTGGCGCTGAATATTTGCTACGTCCTGCTGCGGCGCATTACCGGTATTCGTACCATCATGCTGACCGGACACATCATGTTCCAGCAGGCGGGGCTGATTGCCGTCTCTTTCTATATCTTCGGCTACCCGATGTGGACGACCATTATCTGCACGGCGGTGCTGGTGTCGCTCTATTGGGGCATTACCTCCAACATGATGTACAAGCCGACCCAGGAAGTGACCGACGGCTGCGGCTTCTCCATCGGACACCAGCAGCAGTTTGCCTCGTGGATTGCTTATAAGATTGCGCCGTATCTGGGGAAAAAAGAGGAGAGCGTTGAGGATCTTAAGCTGCCAGGCTGGCTGAACATCTTCCACGACAACATTGTCTCCACGGCCATCGTGATGACCATTTTCTTCGGCGCGATTTTGCTCTCCTTCGGCATCGACACCGTACAGGTGATGGCGGGTAACACCCACTGGACGGTCTATATCCTGCAAACGGGCTTCTCATTCGCCGTCGCTATTTTCATTATCACCCAGGGCGTGCGCATGTTTGTTGCCGAACTTTCTGAAGCGTTCAACGGTATCTCCCAGCGCCTGATTCCCGGCGCCGTACTGGCGATTGACTGTGCCGCGATTTATAGCTTTGCCCCAAACGCCGTCGTCTGGGGCTTTATGTGGGGCACCATCGGCCAACTGATTGCCGTCGGTATTCTGGTGGGCTTTGGTTCTTCCATTCTGATTATTCCGGGTTTTATTCCGATGTTCTTCTCGAACGCCACCATTGGCGTCTTTGCTAACCACTTTGGTGGCTGGCGCGCGGCGCTGAAGATTTGTCTGGTGATGGGGATGATTGAAATCTTTGGCTGCGTTTGGGCAGTGAAACTGACCGGTATGAGCGCCTGGATGGGCATGGCTGACTGGTCGATTCTGGCACCGCCGATGATGCAAGGCTTTGCCTCCATCGGTCTCGCGTTTATGGCCGTCATCATCATTATTGCACTGGCTTATATGTTCTTCGCAGGGCGGACGCTGCGTGCTGAAGAGGATGCGGAAAAACAACTGGCAGATGCTTCTACTCAATAAGGAGTTTTGACTATGACCGTACGTATTCTGGCTGTATGTGGCAACGGGCAAGGAAGTTCCATGATCATGAAGATGAAGGTGGACCAGTTTTTGACCCAGTCAAATATCGATCACACAGTGAACAGCTGCGCGGTGGGGGAATACAAAAGTGAATTGAACGGCGCGGACATCATCATCGCCTCCACCCATATCGCCGGTGAGATTAGTGTCACCGGCAATAAATACGTGATTGGCGTGCGCAACATGCTCTCGCCCGCGGATTTTGGCCCAAAACTGCTGGAAGTGATCAAAGCGCACTTCCCGCAGGATGTGAAGTAAGGAGACCAAATGAAATTACGCGATTCGCTGGTGGAGAATAACTCCATCTTACTACAGGCCGACGCCAGCACCTGGCAGGAAGCCGTAAAGCTAAGCGTTGATTTACTGGTAAAAGCGGATGTCGTAGAGCCGCGCTACTACCAGGCCATTCTGGATGGCGTAGCTCAGCACGGCCCCTATTTTGTGATTGCCCCCGGTCTGGCGATGCCGCACGGTCGCCCGGAAGAGGGGGTTAAGAAAACGGGCTTTGCGCTGGTCACGCTGAAAACGCCGCTGATTTTCAATCATGAGGATAACGATCCGGTTGATATCCTGATCACCATGGCGGCCGTGGATGCCAATACCCATCAGGAAGTCGGCATCATGCAGATCGTCAATCTGTTTGAAGATGAAGCCAATTTTGACCGTTTACGCGCCTGCAGAACTGCGCAGGAAGTGCTGGATTTAATTGATAACGCCACTGCGGCGACCGTTTAAAAGGAATCGCAAAATGTCATTACCTATGTTGCAGGTTGCGCTGGATAACCAATCCATGTCTTCCGCGTATGAAACGACGCGTCTGATAGCCGATGAAGTGGATATTATTGAAGTCGGTACCATTCTTTGTGTGGCTGAAGGCGTACGCGCCGTTCGCGATCTGAAGGCGCTCTATCCCAATAAAATCGTGCTGGCGGACGCCAAAATCGCTGATGCCGGTAAAATTCTCTCCCGCATGTGTTTTGAAGCCAATGCTGACTGGGTGACCGTGATCTGTTGCGCGGACATCAACACCACCAAAGGCGCACTGGAGGTGGCGAAAGAGTTCAACGGCGATGTACAGATCGAACTGACGGGCTACTGGACCTGGGTGCAGGCACAGGAGTGGCGCGAAGCGGGCATTCAGCAGGTGGTTTATCACCGTAGCCGTGATGCCCAGGCGGCTGGCGTGGCGTGGAGCGAGGCGGACATCAGTGCTATCAAACGCTTGTCCGATATGGGCTTTAAGGTCACCGTCACCGGTGGCCTGGCACTGGAGGATTTGCCACTGTTCAAAGGTATTCCAGTTCATGTCTTTATCGCCGGTCGTAGTATTCGCGACGCTGCTTCTCCTGTGGAAGCCGCCCGGCAATTCAAACGTTCTATCGCTCAACTGTGGGGATAAGGAGCGGCTATGCTGTCGAAACACATTCCGCTCGGCATCTATGAAAAGGCCCTCCCCGCCGGGGAAGGCTGGCTGGAACGCCTGCAACTGGCTAAAGAGCTCGGCTTTGATTTCGTCGAAATGTCGGTAGATGAAACAGACGCCCGCCTGGCGCGGCTTGACTGGAGTCGGGAGCAGCGCCTGGCGCTGGTCAACGCAATTGCGGAAACCGGAGTGCGCGTTCCCTCTATGTGCCTGAGCGCCCATCGGCGCTTTCCGCTTGGCAGCGAAGACGACGCGGTACGGGCGCAGGGTCTGGAGATTATGCGCAAAGCAATTCGGCTGGCGCAGGATGTGGGTATTCGCGTTATCCAACTGGCGGGGTACGACGTTTACTACCAGGAACCCAACAACGAGACGCGCCGTCGTTTCCGCGACGGGCTAAAAGAGAGCGTCGAAATGGCGAGTCGCGCGCAGGTCACACTGGCGATGGAAATCATGGACTACCCGCTGATGAACTCGATCAGCAAGGCGCTGGGCTATGCCCATTATCTGAATAATCCGTGGTTCCAGCTCTATCCGGATATCGGCAACCTGTCCGCTTGGGATAACGATGTGCAGATGGAGCTTCAGGCCGGGATGGGGCATATCGTGGCGGTACATGTGAAGGACACGAAACCTGGCATGTTTAAAAATGTGCCGTTCGGCGAAGGAATCGTGGATTTTGAGCGCTGTTTCGCGACGCTCAAACAAACCGGCTACTGCGGCCCTTATCTGATTGAGATGTGGAGCGAAACGACCACCGATCCGGCCGCTGAAGTCGCGAAAGCACGCGATTGGGTGAAGGCGCGGATGGTCAGCGCAGGTCTGGTGGAGGCGGCATAATGCAAGCGCTAAAACAGCAAGTTTTTGAAGCCAATATGGATTTGCCGCGCTACGGCCTGGTCACTTTTACCTGGGGTAACGTCAGTGCTATCGACCGTGAACGCGGGTTGGTGGTGATTAAGCCCAGCGGCGTCGCCTACGAGACCATGAAAGCGGATGATATGGTGGTCGTGGATCTTGAGGGTAACGTGGTAGAGGGGCGGTATCGTCCCTCTTCTGATACCGCCACGCATCTGGCGCTGTATTGCCGCTATCCGAACCTGGGAGGCGTGGTGCATACCCACTCAACGCACGCGACGGCCTGGGCGCAGGCGGGTCTGGCCATTCCCGCGCTGGGGACGACCCATGCGGACTACTTCTTTGGCGATATCCCCTGCACCCGGGCGTTAAGCGTCCGGGAAGTGGAAGAGGCTTATGAACTGAACACCGGCCATGTGATTATCGAAACGCTGGGTGATGTTGAGCCGCTGCAGATGCCGGGAATGGTGGTCTATCAGCACGGGCCTTTTGCCTGGGGTAAAGATGCGCACGATGCTGTGCACAACGCGGTGGTGATGGAAGAGGTGGCACGGATGGCGTGGATTGCACGCGCGATCAACCCGCAGTTGAAGCCCATCGATAGCTGGCTAATGGACAAACACTTTATGCGCAAGCACGGGCCAGATGCCTACTACGGGCAAAAGTGAAATCAGGTGCTCCGGAGCATTTCATCTTTAGGATGAATCAACCGGTCTGCTCCGGAGCCATTTTTACTGTTGTTAGTAAGCCGCCAGCAGACCCTGCGTCATGCCCAGATGAATGCCCCACAGCGCGACGCCAGCTAAAAGCGGGTCCCAGTGGCTGCTTAGCGCCAGCCCTTTACGCTTGCCGACATAATCGCTGATGACGCCGGAAAACACCTTCAACTGCATTAAGACTTCGCCCTGATTATCGGGCGAAGTCAAAGAGAGGATTAGCGATAAATGGCTGCGCTGGCATGAATCACGCCGTTGCTCTCCGGTTCGTGAATCAGGATCGGTTGAAAATATTTTGCGCCTTGCGCATCGCTCAACTGATTAAGTGCCCGTTCGGCCTCTTGCTCAGTCGCCATATTATGGTTGATATAGATAACGCCCAGACTCTGCACATCGTCCATATTGCGTGCCTGGCGTCCATCGATCTTGATGGCTGCGAGCGCGTTGGCACTCAGTAAAAGCGCAGCCATAGCGGCAATAATGATGTATTTCATACTCTACGCTCCTGACGTTCTGTCGACCATGCTGCGTTAAATACGGGATCCTCCTGGGTTATCGATAGCTCTGATATCAGTGTAATCTCCGGCTACCGTGGCTACCGTGACCATTTCTGATGATGTTGTTCAAAAAAGTGCCGCTGGTGTCGTTGATTAATTTTAAATCACTGACTTAGC
The DNA here is from genome assembly GCF_039594335.1 of Raoultella sp. Classification (NCBI taxonomy): domain Bacteria; kingdom Pseudomonadati; phylum Pseudomonadota; class Gammaproteobacteria; order Enterobacterales; family Enterobacteriaceae; genus Klebsiella; species Raoultella sp. The sequence goes on along the minus strand of NZ_JBCNNS010000056.1, from coordinate 59 downwards.
GCGGCTTTACCGTTAGTGCGAATTATTTGCGCAATTCGCTTGTCTTAAAGGGGCGGCGA
>NZ_JBCNNS010000055.1:0-27922 GCF_039594335.1 Raoultella sp. | reverse complement strand
TAATCTGGCTGGCGCCTTTGTCCATCTCTGCGCGCATGGATTCAGACAAATCGCACACTTCAGCGGAGAGCTTCACCGTCAGGCAACCGCTGATAATGCCCTGCTGGCAAAACTGCGCCAGGGTGTGCTGGTAGTAAGCCAACAGACGGTCGCGATAGTTCCCTTCGCCATGAGCAAAATGGTCAACCAGGCGGCGGATATAGCCTGCATAGTGATGTTCCAGCAGCGCGACGCCGTAAGCTTCTTTAGAGCGAAAATAGTGGTAGAAAGAACCTTTCGGCACTTCCGCTATTTTCAGCAGCTCGCTCAGGCCCATTCCGGTAAAACCGCGGTGCATGCACAACTGCTCACCGGTCACCAGAATGTGTTCGCGCGTATCGTGTTCACAATGTTTGTTCATAGCGCTCACTGTAATAGACCGATTGGTCTAATGCAAGCAAAAATGTCGCCTGCGGCAGGGAGTGGAACAACAAAAGTTGCCAGTCAGAGTTGAAACGTCTTCAATAAAAGACACAGAGAAGTCGCCGGAGGTGTGGAGTGGCAGAGCAGCTGGAGTTTTTCCCGGTACAGAGTCCGTGCCGGGGAATTTGTCAGTCAGATGAGCGTGGGTTTTGTCGCGGTTGCTTTCGTAGCCGTGAAGAGCGTTTTCAGTGGCAAACCATGAGTGATGCGCAGAAGCAGAATGTGCTGCGCCTGTGCCGCCAACGTCTGTTGCGCAAATTACGCGCGAATAAACCGCAGGCCGAGGAAGAACCACAGCAGCCTTCACTGTTTTAATGGCAAAATTGCGTATACTCGACACACTTTTTTGTTGAGGACGTTGTTATGGTTCAGCGTATTGCCATGGCTCCACAGGGGCCGGAATTCTCGCGTTTTGTCATGGGTTACTGGCGTTTGATGGACTGGAACATGTCCGTGAACGAGCGGGTCAGCTTTATTGAGCAGCACCTGGATCTGGGCGTGACTACCGTCGATCACGCGGATATTTACGGCGACTATCAGTGCGAAGCGGCCTTTGGCGAAGCGCTGAAGCAGGTTCCGCATTTGCGTAGCCGCATGGAAATCGTCAGCAAGTGTGGGATTGCCACTAAAGCCCGCGCCGAAAACACCATCGGCCACTATATTACCGACCGCGATCATATCGTCTTAAGCGCCGAGCAGTCCTTGCGCAATATGGCGACCGACCATCTTGATTTACTGCTGATTCACCGCCCGGATCCGTTAATGGATGCGGATGAGGTGGCGGATGCCTTCCTCGCACTGCATCACAGCGGTAAAGTTCGCCACTTTGGCGTCTCCAACTTTACGCCGGCGCAGTTTACGCTGCTGCAATCGCGTCTGCCGTTTACTCTGGCTACCAACCAGGTTGAAATCTCCCCCGTGCACCAGCCGCTGCTGCTGGATGGTACCCTGGATCAGTTGCAGCAGCTGCGTATCCGGCCGATGGCCTGGTCCTGCCTCGGCGGTGGGCGTTTATTTAATGATCAAAGCTTCCAGCCGCTGCGTGATGAGCTGGCGCAAGTGGCTCAGGAGCTGAATGCTGAGAGCATTGAGCAGGTGGTCTATGCGTGGATCCTGCGTCTGCCGTCGCAGCCGTTGCCGATCATCGGTTCCGGTAAAATCGAGCGGGTGCGTTCTGCTGTGGTGGCTGAAAAGCTGAATATGTCTCGTCAGCAGTGGTTCCGCATCCGCAAAGCCGCGCTGGGTTACGACGTGCCATAATTGACTGGCTTCGCCTTCACACTGGCTGTCCCGGTGGGGGATGAGCCGCGATGGCCTTGCTGAAGGCGTCATTTGCCAGTGTCTCCTCGCCATTTCGCCAGAGCGCTGCACTGAAAATCAGAACTCACTCCGTTCACGAGGCGCTCACTCTTTCCGTTATCGTCCCGACCGCAGGTGCCTGCTCAAGCTGGGACAAGGCGCAATACAGTCGCCAGATCACGGCCGCCAGCTCTTTTGCCGCCGGCTGGTGGTGATGGTTCAGGGTGTCGCAAATTCGCTGCAGCTCCTGCAATGTTGAGGTCAGAGGACGTTGCTGGACGCCGCGCTCGCTCATAACATCCCGGAGCAGGCCGATGCATAAATCCCGCACCTGCGAGAGTGGATCAGAACGGGTTTCCCACGCGCGAAGCTGCCAGACCACGTGTGAACAGTTAAGCAGCACCACGCCCCAGCGCAGCAGCCAGCGGCGCGCCAGGGCATCCTGGCTGTTGCTTAACTGACTGATGTGATGATAGACCAGCGATTCAAACTCGTGTTCGCTATGCTGCGGGTGGCGGCTCAGCTGATCGACAAAGTGACGGCGTAACGCTTTTATGTGGCGGCGGCTTTTACGCGCATCGGAACCGGGGCTGATCACGGCAAATGCCAGCCAGGCAAAGCCAACGCCGATGATTTTTCCAAGATTGTCATTGAGGAAAGAGGCAAAGTCGTAGACCGGTGGGTTGGTCACCGAAATAAACGACCCCATGAACACAATCAATTGTCCCCAGAGGCCGGCCAGCTTTGGCATTTGTAGTTTGAGCAGTTGCATGGTGGTCAGTAGCGGGAAAAGGAACAGCAGGAACTGCCACAGATCGGTTATCTGCACCATCAGGCCGAATTTCACCCCAAAGCTGAATATCGACAGCAGTATCAGCGTACGCATCAGCAAGCTCAGAGATTTGAACGGCGAGGGGGAAACCGAATAAAGCACGCAGCAAATTGCCGCCAGGGTGAGCGCAGCGGCGCAGGACTGCCATTGGGTACTGATCCCCCAGGCGCCCACCGCAACCAGCGCGCAGAATGTTCTGATGCCGTTCCATAATGCTTCGGCCTGATCGGTATAGCGAGCTAACGCCGGGGCGGAAGGAACATTAAATTCGGCGATTGCCGAGGCGTTTTCCAGGCGGCGGAGCCAGTGGCTGCTGTCCAGATACAGGCGGCAGAAGTAGCGCAGGCGTTTCCAGAAAGCGAGATGACGATAATCGGCATCGGCAGGAGGTGCCAGCGGGGCGATTATCCTTGCGACAGCGTAAAAATCGGCCCGTGGATTGGCCAACGCGATAAGCAGCGTGTCCAGGACTTCGCGGGTCTGTGCCGGCGCGGCCGGCCAGTTGACCAACATCCGGCGCAGGCTGGAAATTACGCTGGTCAGCCGCAACTGCTGGTGGAGTAAATAGTTCAGCAGCGGATTCTGGCGACGAAAACGATAATGGCTCCAGAAGGCCTGAATACGCAGCAGGTTCATGGTCAGGATTTGCCCGATCACGCTTTCGTGGGCGGTGCGAATGGCATCAGTGGTTTCCGGCCCCCACAGCAGACTGGCGTGCTCAAGCAGGCGGGCATGCATATTTTTCAATGCTGTCAGCAGCGTAGTGCCATCCGACGTACTGGGCATGATCATCATCATCACCCCACCGCACAGGATACCGACGATAACCTCGCAAACCCGCGACTGCGCGATAGTCCACAACTCGTTGGCGTCGGTAATGTTGATAACCGGAAAGGCGATAATGGCGCAGGTATAGCCAGCGAGCTGGAAAGCGTAGGCCACGTTGTTGGTATACATCGCGCAAGCCCAGGTGCAGAGCGCAAGCCACGCCGAGATGCTGAATAAAAATAGCCAGGGGTCGTTTAGCGTATGCCCGGCGAGCAGCAGCGCAGCGCAGGCGCCGAGCAGGCTTCCGGCAATGCGCCCGAAGCTCTTACTGATTACCCCGCCCACCGTCGGGAAGCTGACGACAGCGGCGGAGGTCATTGCCCAGTAAGGCTCATCAAGATCCAGCCAGTAGGCAATACTCAGCGCGAGACACATCGCAATGCCGTTACGCAGGGCATAGCGCCACTGCGGACGGCTGGCTTTAACCCAGGGAAGAGCACGCCACGACGGGACCTGCCGTTTCATCAGGGTTCGCCAATTGAGACGGTGCAGGTGGTCCCGGAAACCAGCGTCATATCCGCAGGCAAACCGGTAAATTCGATGCGCACCGGTACGCGCTGGGCCAGGCGAACCCACGGGATATTCGGCTTAATATTGGCGACCAGGCTGCTACCGTCTTCGATGCTTTGGTCGACGATGGCACGGCCGATACTGGATACGTGACCCTGTAATGTTTGTTTGCTGCTGTACAAAACTATCTGCGCAGTCTCGCCGGCGCGAATATGGCGCAGCTTAGTTTCTTCAAAATAACCAATGACATAAAATGAATTGCTGTCGACAAGAGCGAAAACCGGATGGCCCGCCGTGGCGTAGTCGCCCACTCGGGTTGTTAAGTTTGTCACCCAGCCGTCTACCGGCGATTTCACGGCCGTCTGGCTAAGTTGCCATTGCGCGTGCTCCAGAGTGGCCTGCGCCACGCCGACCACCGCTTTAGCGGCCTCAAGATTGGTGGTGGCGGTGCTCAGCGCGGTATTGGCGCTTTCCAGATCTTCGGCAGAGATAGCCTCTTGCGAAAGATGACGGCGACGACGGGCGTCACTGGCCGCTTTTGTTTGCTCTGCCTGGGCTTTGGCCATTTCCGCTTTCGCTTTCGCGAGCTGCGCTTCGGCGTTGAGTGTGGCAATACGATAGGGCGTGTCATCGATCCTGAACAGGACGTCGCCCGCTTTGACCAACTGGTTATCGCGAACGTTTAGCTGGAGGATGCTCCCTGACACCTGCGGGGTAATGCTGACCTGCTCGGCGCGTATTTTACCATCCCGGGTCCAGGGGGATTGCGTGTAATAGTTCCAGACCAGCCAGGCGGCGATAATAGCGAACGCGGCGACCAATAACGTCGAGAGGTATTTGAGTTTTTTCATGTCGTGAACATTACCAGGCAGTCAATAAAACCAGAGCCAGACACACAGAGAGTGCAAACAGGGACAGATCCATCAGCAAGGGATGCCAGATATCGCCGGCATACATCCAGTCGCGTAGCTGGCGGTGAATAACCAGCCAGATAAAAAATCCCAGCAACACGGCTTTAAACAGGGGAGGAAAGTAAATTGACGCACCGAATACCAGGTCCTGGAGCGCCAATCCGGAAGTGTTAAGACTCAGTTTCACAAGCAAAAATCCTTTGCCATTGCCGGGAGAATGTTTAGAGCATGCTACTATTGCATATTGTAAATCATTGTTTTGAATTTGTTGTATCAGGTAATTCATTTGTTTTGATTATTCAAATGCTGCACACTATTCTAAAATCAGTATAATAACTTAGCAAGCTAATTATAAGGAGATGAAATTGGAATCGCCACTTGGTTCTGATCTGGCACGTTTGGTGCGCGTCTGGCGCGCGCTGATCGACCATCGCCTGAAACCTCTGGAGTTAACGCAGACGCATTGGGTTACGCTGCACAATATTCATCAGCTGCCTCCTGAGCAGTCGCAGATTCAACTGGCGAAAGCTATTGGTATCGAGCAACCCTCACTGGTGCGTACGCTGGATCAACTGGAAGAGAAAGGCCTCATTTCTCGCCAGACTTGTGCAAACGACCGGCGTGCGAAACGAATCAAGTTAACGGAAAAAGCGGAGCCGCTGATCAATGAAATGGAAGAAGTGATCGGCAAGACGCGAGATGAAATTCTGTCTGGTGTGTCAGCAGAAGAAGTCGCAACGCTGCTCAATTTAGTCCGTAAACTGGAACAAAATATTCTCGATCTTCAGGAAAAAGATTAATGTATTCAGGGTCTTGAGCGTTCAAGGCCCTTTTTTATTGACTCGCGCCAGATAACCCGATTACGACCACCATTTTTGACCGTATACAGTGCCGCATCGGCTCGTCTTACACACGCCTTCGCGCTCAGGGGGCCGTCTGTGGTCGGGAACAGTCGCGCTGATGGTCATTTTCTCTGCCTGGTTTTCCTGCTGCTCATTCAGCGCCAGGCGAATGTGCCAGACCGGGGTATATGCATCGTTGGTGCCGGTATTGACCAGCAACAAGACAAACTCCTCACCGCCGATGTGAGCGGCAATATCCTGTGGTCGTACATTCTTCTACAGAACGCTGGCGGCAAACTGGATAACTGTGTCTCCCTGCACACGGCCGTCGTTATCGTTGATGCGTTTAAATAGTGAAGTCGCTGACAACCACTGAAAGAGGGGAAACCGACGTTTTCGCGAGTTGCGTGGTGAGCCTGTCATAACAGTTGTTGCAGTTTTCTGACCTGGGCCGTAGGTCGCGGAGCGAATTTTGCCAGGAATTCAGGTCGTTATTTTTGGATATCAGATACAGACTGAATACATCCCACAATAAATGCAAAACATAAACAACGTACTGATGATCTCAAATAATTGTGCCTGATACCCTGCATATTCTGTTTTATTTTCAGATGACCATAAAAGAACCAGCGTAAAAATATGCGCAGCACAAAAATAACGCGGCTGCACCAGTAAATATTATGAAGCGGGGTGGTGAAAATAAGTGATATAAGCATGGCTGCTCATCCAGTTGCCAGCAAATAGCCAATAATATCGTGCCTCAGTGGTGAGTGAACGTAAATCAGGTTATCAATCAACTAATATATAATCGTGGATTATGGCCCGAATAAAGCCAGGGCCGCGTTATCACCGTAGCCGTAAATTCGAGGCACTGGACCAACATAACCACATGCACCGTTTGGCTGAGTGTTGGGCTATGGCGAAAGCACTATAAAATAATCGCCGCATGAAACAGAATCATCATATTATGAAAGCTGAATAAATCAGTGCATCGTAAGCGTTAGCCAACAGATTCGCATCACACAGCCCCGCGGGATAGTTGCTCAACGTAGCGAACATCAGCAACGCTGAGCGGGCGAACGCAATCCGAATCAGGGACAGGAATTTCTATTGTACTAGCACTGTGTCGTCATGAAGCTGGAAACCATAATGTGCAAAACTAATAAAAAATGGTCAACGCAGGAAAACAACGGATTAAACGTAGAGATTCAATTAATTAATGACGAGGATAACAAATGTATTCCGCCAATAGCGATAATACAAATCGCAAAGGACACAAAAACTCACTTCGCGAAGCGCTGGTGGTTAATAAATACACGTTGCCTCCTTGTGAGGGATTTTTTATAAAGCGGCTCTGTCTGGCGTAAGGTAACTCTTTAAATAATACAATCAAGTGGGTGCTAACTATTGCGCAAACGCAAGAGAGTGAAAACCCGATAAGAGGGGGGACGGATGCCTAAGGACGGTTTTTAGCGAAACGCCAGCCAGTGTCTTCATATTAAAGCCAGTGGTAAAGCAGTACGGCCCAAGAAGGCCGTACTGATAAGAAAAAACTTAACGCGGGGAGACGGTAACCTGACTGCCGCTGCCGGCAATCGCCACACGCTGGCCGACAGAGAACGGAGTATTCCCCTGTTTCTGCACCACCATGATGGTATTGCCGTCGTCTTTACGGATTTCCAGCTCAACGCCCTGAGTTTTGTTCATTGCACCCTGTACACCCTGACCGGCTACGCCGCCAGCGACTGCACCTGCTGCGGTTGCCAGAGAGCGGCCAGTACCGCCGCCGATGGTGTTACCGAGGAAACCACCGAGTACGGCACCACCGATAGCACCGATAGCATTGCTGTCATCACCGCTCTGGATCTGAACGGCACGGGTGTGAACAATGGTCCCATAGGTGACGCTTTGCACTTGTTTGGCTTCCGATGCGGAGTAAACGTCTCCGGAGAGGCCGCTGCTGCTCACGCAACCTGCAAGCGATAAACCAATCATCGAGACAGCCAAAACACGTAAAATCATTTATGAATCTCCTTCACCGAAAAGTGTTCTGTTGAACGTCCATGCGTTCAATTATATGGTATTTCATCGTCGGCTGGCATACCTACGGCATGGAATATACAAAAAATAATAATCTGTACCTCTTCAACTTAACTTAAACATAAGTTCTTTTCCTCATGCGCACTCTTTCGCGCTTTAATGTTAATAAACGTTAGTGCACCGTAGCATTGCTCGCTTCTTTATGCTGGAGTGTGAGGTATACGAAACTCATGGAATGAAGGAAGGCGTATGAAATCAGGTCACTTTATCGGCGTAATGTCTGGAACCAGCCTTGATGGCATTGATGTGGTTCTGGCGGCAATCAACGAAAGCGTAGTGGCACAGCAGGCCAGTCTGTCGTACCCCATTCCGGTGGCAATAAAAGAAGATATTCTGGCCATCTGCCAGGGACAAACGCTGACGTTGTCCCAGCTTGGTCAGTTGGACACGCGTATGGGACGCTTATTTGCCGATGCCGTGCTGGCACTTATGTATCAGGAAAATGTCCAGCCGAAGGACATTGTCGCCATCGGTTGTCATGGACAAACGGTATGGCACGAACCGACTGGCGAAGCGCCGAATACGCTGCAAATTGGTGATAACAACCAGATAGCTGCCCATACCGGTGTGACGGTGGTGGGGGATTTCAGGCGTCGTGATATGGCGCTTGGCGGCCAGGGGGCGCCGCTGGTTCCTGCTTTCCACCATGCGCTGTTGGCGCATCCCGTAGAGCGGCGGATGGTGCTCAATATCGGCGGGATTGCCAATCTGTCGCTGTTGGCACCGGGTGTGCCGGTCCGCGGCTATGACACTGGACCTGGTAATATGCTGATGGATGCGTGGATCTGGCGTCAGTCTGGAAAACCCTACGACAAAGACGCGCAGTGGGCCAGTGAAGGCAAGGTGCTGCTACCGTTGCTACAAAACATGCTCAGCGACCCGTGGTTTGCGCTCCCGGCGCCGAAAAGCACCGGACGTGAATATTTCAACTATGGCTGGCTGGAGCGCCATCTGGCCCGTTTCCCAGGGTTGCGTCCACAGGATGTGCAGGCCACTCTGGCAGAACTGACGGCGGTGACCATCGCGGAGCAGGTGCTGCTGAGCGGCGGTTGTGAACGTCTGCTGGTGTGCGGCGGTGGCGCGCGTAATCCGTTGCTGATGGCGCGGCTGGCGGCGCTGTTGCCGGGAACGGAGGTGTCCACGTCCGATGCGGCGGGCATCAGCGGCGATGATATGGAAGCGCTGGCGTTTGCCTGGCTGGCATGGCGGACGATATCCGGACTCCCCGGCAATCTCCCCTCGGTCACCGGCGCTTGTGAAGCTACTGTGCTCGGGGCTATTTTCCCCGCAAATCGACCGCAGAATCAGAGTTAACTGAAACACCTGTTTTTTATTAACCGGTAAACTGGATGAAGTAAACGGGGGGCGATTTGCCCTCCTGGACCGGGAAAGTCGAAGGCAAATGCATGAAAAAAATTCTTATCGCTGTTGTACCCTTTATGCTCGCAGGCTGTAGTTACTATCACCAGTTTGTGGAGCGGATGCAGACCGATACCCTGGAGTATCAGTGCGATCAGAAACCGCTGACCGTGCACATCAACAATACCCGTCAGATAGCCAGCTTTATCTATGACAATCAGCAATTGAATCTGGCGCAGGGGCTTTCGGCATCAGGTGCGCGCTACACTGACGGCGTGTATGTCTTCTGGTCGAAAGGCGACAGCGCCACCGTCTACAAGCGCGATCGCGTTGTGCTGGAAAACTGTCAGCTGCAGACGCCCAAACGTTGAGATTTCTGGCCCGGGGGCGCACAATGACGCCACCCGATGACTATTTTCTCAATTGCCATGTCTGATAACGACGAATTGCAGCAAATCGCGCATCTGCGCCGAGAGTATACCCGTGGCGGCCTGCGCCGCCGCGATCTTCCTGCTGAACCGCTGACTTTGTTTGAGCGTTGGCTCCGACAAGCCTGCGACGCCCGACTGGCTGACCCGACGGCAATGGTCGTCGCGACCGTTGATGAAAACGGTCAACCTTACCAGCGAATTGTCCTGCTCAAGCACTATGACGAAAAAGGGCTGGTGTTTTATACCAACCTCGGCAGTCGTAAAGCCCACCAGATCGAAAACAATCCTCGCGTGAGCCTGCTTTTTCCATGGCACATGCTGGAACGCCAGGTGATGGTCACTGGCCAGGCGGAGCGCCTGTCAACGCTGGAAGTGGTGAAGTATTTCCACAGCCGTCCGCGCGACAGCCAGATCGGCGCCTGGGTCTCCCAACAGTCAACCCGCATCTCTGCCCGCGGTATCCTGGAAAGTAAGTTTCTGGAGCTGAAACAGAAATTCCAGCAAGGCGACGTGCCGCTGCCGAGCTTCTGGGGAGGATTCCGCGTGAGTATTGAGCAGATGGAGTTCTGGCAGGGCGGTGAACACCGCCTGCACGATCGTTTTTTATACCAGCGCGACAATAGCGCGTGGAAAATCGATCGTCTGGCCCCCTAATCCCTGAAATTTGTTGTGTTAAGCGCTGGTGCTGGATGGGCTGGCGCTTTATTCTATAGGCTTCATTTTTCAAGCTAGCTCTTGGTTGGCTGTGACGGCTTATTCTGCTCGTGTGCTTGCATAAGTCTCCGTATTTGCCGCCTTGAGGTAGCTTGAATAATTTTGCATAGCTGTTTTTTTTTCGCGTCTGGCGAAAAGTCGTGTACCGGCAAAGGTACAGTCGTTTATACATGGAGAATTTGATGGCAAGCAGTAACTTGATTAAACAATTGCAAGAGCGGGGGCTGATAGCCCAGGTGACGGATGAGGAAGCGTTAGCAGAGCGACTGGCGCAAGGCCCGATCGCGCTCTATTGCGGCTTCGATCCAACCGCTGACAGCTTGCATTTGGGGCATCTAGTTCCATTGTTATGCCTGAAACGCTTTCAGCAGGCAGGTCATAAGCCTGTGGCACTGGTGGGAGGAGCGACCGGTCTGATTGGTGATCCGAGCTTTAAAGCCGCCGAGCGTAAACTGAACACCGAAGATACCGTGCAGGAGTGGGTGGATAAAATTCGCAAACAGGTCGCGCCGTTCCTCGACTTTGATTGCGGTGACAACTCGGCCATTGCCGCGAATAACTACGACTGGTTTGGTGGCATGAACGTGCTGACCTTCCTGCGTGATATCGGCAAGCACTTCTCCGTAAACCAGATGATCAACAAAGAAGCGGTTAAGCAGCGTCTGAACCGTGACGATCAGGGCATCTCGTTTACCGAGTTCTCCTATAACCTGTTGCAGGGTTACGACTTCGCGTGTCTGAACAAGCTGCATGGCGTGGCGCTGCAGATCGGCGGTTCCGATCAGTGGGGCAATATCACCTCCGGCATCGACCTGACCCGTCGTCTGCACCAGAACCAGGTGTTTGGTCTGACCGTTCCGCTGATCACCAAAGCCGATGGCACCAAGTTCGGTAAGACTGAAGGCGGCGCGGTATGGTTGGATCCGAAGAAAACCAGTCCGTACAAATTCTACCAGTTCTGGATCAACACCGCAGATGCTGACGTGTATCGCTTCCTGAAGTTCTTCACCTTCATGGACATTGCCGAGATCAATGCGCTGGAAGAAGAAGATAAAAACAGCGGTAAGGCCCCGCGCGCGCAGTACGTGCTGGCCGAGCAGGTCACCCGTCTGGTACATGGTGAAGAAGGGCTGGTGGCAGCAAAACGCATTACCGAAAGCCTGTTTAACGGTAACCTGAGCGACCTGAGCGAAGCTGATTTCGAGCAGTTGGCGCAAGATGGTGTGCCGATGATTGAACTGGAAAAAGACGCCGACCTGATGCAGGCGCTGGTGGATTCCGGGCTGCAGCCATCACGCGGCCAGGCGCGTAAGACTATCGCCTCCAATGCGGTCACCATCAACGGTGAAAAACAGTCTGACCCGGAATATGGATTTAATGATGGCGATCGTCTGTTTGGTCGCTACACCTTACTGCGCCGCGGTAAGAAAAATTACTGTCTGGTCTGCTGGAAGTAATTGCGTAAAGGCAGGGGCGTGGGAAACCACGCCCCTTATTTTTTGCTGTCAGGTACTCAAGATGAAGAATATCCTCGCCATCCAGTCCCACGTTGTGTTTGGTCACGCCGGCAATAGTGCCGCAGAGTTTCCGATGCGCCGCCTTGGCGCGAACGTCTGGCCTCTTAATACCGTTCAGTTCTCCAACCACACACAGTACGGGAAATGGACCGGTTGCGTGATGCCGCCTGCGCATCTGACCGAAATCGTTCAGGGGATTGCTGATATTAATCAGCTTCAGCGTTGTGATGCGGTACTGAGTGGTTATCTGGGCTCCGCCGAACAGGGTGAGCATATTCTCGGTATCGTGCGTCAGGTAAAAGCGGCCAATCCAGCGGCGAAATATTTCTGCGATCCGGTGATGGGACACCCGGAGAAAGGCTGCATCGTCGCGCCCGGAGTGGCGGAGTTTCACGTCCGCTACGCGCTGCCGGCGAGCGATATTATTGCCCCCAACCTGATTGAACTGGAAATCCTCTGCGGTCATCCGGTGGCTAACGTAGCGCAAGCTGTCGTAGCCGCGCGTGAGCTGATTGCCCAGGGCCCGCAGGTCGTACTGGTTAAGCATCTTGCCCGCGCCGGATTGAGTATGGACCGGTTCGAAATGCTGCTGGTGACAGCTGATGAAGCCTGGCATATCAGCCGTCCGCTGGTGGATTTTGGCCTGCGTCAGCCGGTTGGCGTCGGCGATGTGACCAGCGGATTACTGCTGGTTAAACTGTTGCAGGGCGCTCTGCTTCGCGATGCGCTGGAACATGTGACTGCTGCGGTGTATGAAATTATGCTGGCCACGAAAAATATGCAGGAGTATGAGCTGCAGGTGGTGGCCGCACAGAATCGTATTGCGCAGCCGGAGCACTACTTTAGCGCTACGCAGCTTTAACTATAGAGAGACAGTTGCCCGGTTTTGCAGCCGGGCAGATGACGCAGCGTGATTAGCACCCTTCTGCCGCCAGCGCCGCGGCCACCGATGGACGAGCGGCCACGCGTTTCATCCAGGCTTCGATATTGCTGTAACCCGTCATATCCAGCTTCACGGCATAAGCCCAGCGCAGTACGGTAAACAGGTAGCCATCAGCGATGGTGAAACGATGCCCGTTCAGCCACTGCTTCTCCTTCAGCGACTCATCAATATAATGCAGCTTCTTCTCCAGTTGCGCGCGCAAAGACGTCTTGTAATCTTCCGGAGTGTCCGGGCGGAACAGTGGCGTAAAGCTCTTATGCAGTTCCGTTGCGACATAGTTCAGCCACTCCAGAGTCTGGTAGCGTGCAACGGTACCCACCGGTGCCAGCAACTGGCGATCCGGCACCTGATCGGCAATGTATTGCATAATGGCGACGCCTTCCGTGAGCAGGATATCGTCGTCAAGTAGCAGCGCCGGAACCTGTCCCTTCGGGTTGATCTGCAGATAATCCTCCCCGTTTTCCAGGAGCTTCTTCTGCAGATCGACGCCTTGTAAGGTGAAGTCCAGTCCGCTTTCGCGCAGGGCGATATGGGATGCAAGGGAACAGGCGCCGGGTTTGTAGAACAGTTTCATCAGTGACTCCTCGTGGCCGCAGTTTTCTGTATGTTAGCCCAGGGGTAAAAAAAAAGCCGCTAACAAAACATTAGCGGCTTAAATTTATTCGTTTTCCCGAAGCGCTTAAGCGGTTGCCATATCGCGAGCTTTGCTGACGGAGTCGTCATCCTGGGTCATGCGGTTCAGTTTCGGTGCGATAGCAAACATCAGCACGGCGATAACTGCGGTAGCAATACCAATCTGCAGGAAGACATGGCCATATACGGCAAGAGACTGCAGCGGGTCGGTCACGTTTTCCGGTACCGCCATCAGGTTGGCGACTTTACCTGCAATGATGGCGGCGCCTGCGGTCGTCAGGAACCAACTGCCCATAATAAAGCCCATCAGACGCTGCGGTACCAACTGTGCCACCATCGCCAGGCCCAGACCGGAAATCATCAACTCACCAATACTCTGTAGCGCGTAGCTCAGAATCAGCCAGTTCACGGAGACGATACCGGCGCCGGTTGCAAATTTGGCGCCCAGCGGCAGAACGAGGAAGGCCAACGAGCAGAGCACCATTCCGATCGCAAACTTGTGCGGCATCGGCAGACGGTCGCCCATCTTGTTATAAATAGCGGCCAGAATTGGGCTGCCGATCATAATCCAGAACGGGTTAAGCGCCTGGAACTGCTCAGGCTGGAAGCTAATGCCCAGAATGGCATGCTCAACGTTACGGATAGCAAAGAAGTTCAGTGACGTCGGCATCTGGCTGTAAAGGACGAAGAAGACGATCGCCTGAACCATCAGAATGAAGGCAACGATCATCTTACGTCGTGCAGCCCCTTTCATCGCAATCGCTTCTTTCGCAAAAATAATTACGATTCCCAGAGCCACTACGCCCAGCACCATACGGGCAATCCCCTGGTTGTGCAGCAGCCAGGTCGCAATCACCACCAGGACGATCACGCCGACGATGGTCGCCAGCAGTTTGCCGAAATGCACCGGGACAAAATCAGGTTTCGAACCGTAGTTTTTCACCCATTTTTTGCAGAACATGAAGTTCACCAGGGTAATCAGCATTCCGACGAAGCTCAGAGAGAAGGCGATGCTCCAGCCAAATTTCGCTGCCAGCCACGGGGTGGCCAGCATAGAGAAGAAGGAACCGATGTTGATGGACATGTAGTACATCGTAAAGGCGCCATCAAGACGCGGGTCATCTTTCTCATAGCAGGTCGAGAGCAGGGAGGACGGGTTAGCCTTAAACAGGCCGTTACCGACGGCGATGGTCGCCATACCCATATAAACGATAGCCGCGTCATGTCCGGAATAAGCCACCAGGGCATAGCCGATAGCGAGGACGATGGTCCCCAGCATAATCACGCGTTTTGTACCGAGCACTTTATCGCCCAGCCAGCCGCCAATAGCCACGAGGCCATAAACCAGTGCACTAAAGGACGAGAAGAGAGTAATAGAATCCGCTTCTGACATACCCAGCTGTTTGACCAGGTAAACGGCCATGATCCCTTGCAGGCCGTAATAACCAAAACGCTCCCATAATTCGATCGAGAAGATCAGATAGAACGATTTCGGTTGTTTGAAAGCGTTCAGACTCACGCTTTCTGCTGGTTTATTGTTTGCAGTTGACACATATACCTCTTTTTTTACAACCCATATTAACGGGGGGTGTTCGGGGCGCAATCTGACAAGACCGCCACCTTTATAGTTATTCTGGAGGGAAAACGGCAAGTAATGTTCACTATCCTGGTCATTCAGGCAAGCGTTTTGTAATACTCCGTTACATATATTTTTGGCGTTATAATACGCCAGTCATTTAAATGTTATGCAGAGTTAAATTTCACCTTTTACATACTGATGATATTTTTATCTGTCGAGACAAGATTGATGTCGCCATGTGGTAACATATTCTGCTATCTGGCGATTTATATAGTGATATTAGCCAAAATAACAAAAAATAATGGTGTATTATTCTGGTAAATGGTGCTTTGATGTTGAAGGGGCTGGTTTTTATTATCATTGTGACAACAAAAATTTTACATTAAGTTGCAAGGATGATCTGGATCACAAATGTATATAAAATTTTTCAACGAAAAAAATGATTAGTCTGAATCAACGTTATATAGATGGTTAATTGTTCTGAAAAGTGCGGGCATAACGGCGTTAAAAGCAGGGGGTAGCGGAAGGAACGGAACCATTACCACAAGCTGGGTAATGGTTTTGTCGGTTATTCGTAGACTTTGTCTTTAAATTCGCACAGGTCTTCAATCAGGCACGAACCGCAGCGAGGTTTGCGCGCAATACAGGTATAGCGGCCGTGAAGAATTAGCCAGTGGTGACAGTCGACTTTAAATTCGGCAGGAACTACCTTTAACAGCTTTTCCTCCACTTGTTCAACGTTCTTCCCGGGGGCAAATTGTGTCCGATTGCAAACGCGAAAAATATGCGTATCCACAGCAATGGTCGGCCAGCCGAAAGCGGTATTCAGTACCACGTTGGCGGTCTTACGTCCCACGCCGGGAAGTGCTTCCAGCGCCGTTCTGTCCTCCGGAACCTCGCCATTATGCTGCTCAAGCAGGATCCGGCAGGTTTTAATGACATTTTCAGCTTTGCTGTTAAACAACCCGATGGTCTTGATATACGATTTAACGCCATCAACGCCCAGGGCCAGCATGGCTGCCGGCGTATTCGCCACGGGATACAGCTTTGCAGTGGCTTTATTCACGCTGACGTCGGTCGCCTGCGCCGAGAGGAGTACGGCTATCAGTAATTCGAACGGTGAGCTGAAATTCAGTTCCGTTGTGGGATGCGGGTCGTTATCCCGCAGCCGGGTCAGTATTTCCAGGCGTTTGCTCTTATTCATCCGAGACTTTCCCTGTGAGCGTCAGCTGGCGCCGCCTGGCTCACTTCAGCGGCTTTTGCTTTACGCTGTTTGGTTCGTTCATCAATCAGGTATTTGACCGCCAGCATCATCCCTAAACCGATAAAGGCGCCCGGCGGCAGCATTGCCAGCAAGAACGGCGTATCGGTATGGAACACCTCGATCCGCAGCGCTTTCGCCCAGTTGCCCAGCAGACTATCGGCACCATCAAACAGCGTCCCGTTACCGAGGATTTCTCGCAGCGAGCCGAGGACAAACATCGCGCAGGTCGCCCCCATGCCAATAGTGAAACCGTCCAGCGCCGACAGTGCCGGCCCCTTTTTGGCTGCGAACGCCTCTGCACGACCAACCACGATGCAGTTGGTCACAATCAGCGGAATAAAAATCCCCAGAGACTGATACAGACCAAATGCGTAGGCGTTAATCAGCATCTGCACGACGCTGACGACCGAAGCGATGATCATGACATAAATTGGTATGCGAATTTCAGCCGGTGTCCAGCGGCGCAGGCTGGAAATGGTCAGGTTGGTCAGCGTCAGTACCAGGGTCGTCGCCAGTCCAAGCCCTAACGCATTAGTGGCGGTTGAGGTCACGGCGAGCAGGGGGCACATACCTAACAGTTGCACCAGTGCGGAGTTGTTTTTCCACAACCCCTGAACAATAACGTCTTTGACTTCGCTCATGGCTTACTCTCCGCAGGACGTGAGTTCGGGGATCTGTACGGGCAGCGTTTGCGCATACAGACCGGCACGCTTAACGGCGTTGACCACCGCGCGTGGGGTAATAGTGGCACCGGTGAACTGATCGAAATCACCGCCGTCTTTTTTCACAGCAAAGTGGCTGTCGCCGGGGCCATGAATAACGTTGCCCGCAAAATGGGTTATCCAGTCCGACAGGCGGAGTTCAATTTTATCCCCAAGGCCGGGCGTCTCATGATGCTCCGTCACGCGGGTGCCAAGTACAGTGCCTTTGAAGTCGGCGGCAACCAACAACTGAATCGCACCGGAGTAACCATCGGGCGCCGTCGCTTCCATCACCGCTCCGACCGGAACGTCGTTATCTTTGGCAATCCAGATCTTATGTTGCCCTTTACCGAGCGGTGGCGCCGTGACCAGATAGCAGCTCTGTAGCAAATTGTTATTATAACGGTCCGCAGGCAATACCTGATTGAACAACGCTTTTTGCTGCGTCGCCGCCTGCTCAGCAATCGTCGATTTCGTCAGCTCATTGATGGCTGCCGTTAACCCGGTTGAGCCGGCGGCAAAGAGCGCCAACGTGATGCCGTGTTTGCGCATGCTTTTTAACATCATCGGTCCTCAGCGGTGGCCATAGACGCGCGGGCGCGTGTAGTAATCGATCAACGGAACGGTAATGTTCGCCAGCAGTACGGCAAAAGCCACACCGTCAGGATAACCGCCGAAGCTGCGGATGAGCCATACCAGCAAACCTGCGAGGGCACCGAAAATCAGGCGGCCGCGGTTGGTGGTGGAGGCGGTGACCGGATCCGTTAAAATAAAGAATGCGCCGAGCATGGTCGCGCCGGAAAGCAGATGAATCTGCGGGGCGGCGAAGCTCTGGGGGGAAAACAACCAGCCCAGGGTGGCGCAAAGAGTCAGACTAAGCAGGAAGCTCAGTGGAATATGCCAGCGAATAGTCTTCTGCCAGAGTAAAAACAGACCACCGACCAGATAGGCGATATTGACCCACTGCCAGCCAAGACCGGCCAACATGCCGCCATAGATCGGGTATTGCAGAATTTCCTTCACCCCATGACCGGCATGCAGCGAGGTTTTGAACGTATCCAGCGGTGTGGCCTGGCTGATGCCATCGATCCCCATACGCAGAGCGTTCATATCGCTACCACTGGCGGTGCGGCCGCTAAAAATAACCTGCAGGGCATCGGTGAAGCCCGGAACGGTGGCGGCAATCTCATGTGGCGGCACCCAGGAGGTCATCTGCACCGGGAATGAGATCAGCAGCACGACATAACCAATCATCGCCGGGTTAAACGGGTTGTGGCCTAGCCCCCCATACAGCTGCTTGGCAATGATAACGGCAAACGCGGTACCCAAAACGACCATCCACCAGGGCGCCAGCGGCGGAATACTGATCGCCAGTAGTAAACCGGTCAGCAGCGCCGAGTTATCGGCAAGAGTGGTAGCAATATTCTGTTTACGCAACTTAAGGACGGCGGCTTCCGTCGCCCATGCCGTGAGGGAGGCAAGGACGATCTGCATCACGGTACCCCAGCCAAAGAACCAGGTCTGAACCGCGATTCCGGGGACGGCAGCGAGCAGAACCAGTAGCATAATCCGTGAGGTCTGACGCTGGTTGTGGGTATAAGGAGAGCTTGCGATTCTGAAAACCATTTATTCCTCGTTAACTGTCTGCCGGGATGCTTTCCTGGCCTGAACGCGGGCAATTGCATCGGCGACTGCGGCTTTGCGCAGGTCGGCGGCTTCGGTGGTGGGCTGGGGGTCAGCGGACACGTCAGCTTGCTGTCCGGCTTTGCGGGCCCTGGCGCGGACGATAGCCGCTTCAACCGCCGCTTTACGCGGGTCGACGTCTTCGGCGACAGGTTGGGGATCAGCGGGCGCGGCAGCCTGCTGTTCGGCCTTGCGGGCCCTGGCGCGGGCGATGGCCGCTTCAACCGCCGCTTTACGCGGGTCGACGGCTTCGGCGACAGGTTGGGGATCCGCGGGCGCATCAGCCTGCTGTTCGGCCTTGCGGGCCCTGGCGCGGGCGATAGCCGCTTCAACCGCCGCTTTACGCGGGTCGGCTGCCTCGCTGGCGGGCTGTCCCGTTTGCTGATCCTGCTGCGCCAGCTTGCGGGCGCGGGCCTCGGCCTTACGGGCTTCGCGCGCGGCGATGGCCTCACTGTTATCCGGTTTCGCACCGGCTTGCACAACGATCGGCTGGGCAGCATCGCGTTGTTTTTCACGAACCCGGGCCAGCGCGGCGTTAATTGCGGCGTGATCTGTTGCGGCAGGTTGAACCGCGGACTGTTTGTGGCGTTCCAGACGAGCGGCTTTGTCCCGCTCCAGGCGAGCCTGACGGGCTTCAAAGCGGGCTTTGGCTTCCGCCGCGCGCTTTTCTTCCTGACGGATGGCCGTAATCTCAGCCTTTTCCTGACGGAAATATTGCACCAGCGGAATATTACTCGGGCAGACCCAGGCGCAGGCGCCACATTCGATGCAGTCGGCCAGATTATGCGCGGTGGCTTTATCGTGCTGCTGGCCTTTGCTGAACCAGTACAGCTGCTGCGGCAGCAGATCGGCCGGACAAGCATCCGCACAGGCGCTGCAGCGAATACAGCCTTTTTCTTCCTCGGCTTCGCCTATTTCGCTTACCGATGGCGCCAGCAGGCAGTTGGTGATTTTGACCACCGGCACGTCAAGCCACGGCAGGGTGAATCCCATCAGCGGGCCGCCCATAATGACCATCTGTTCGGCACTCGGGCAGAAGCCGGCATCTTCCAGCAGATGGCGAACCGGTGTTCCCAGTCGCGCCCACACATTGCCCGGACGAGTAACCGCTTCGCCGGTGAGCGTCACAACGCGCTCGGTCAGCGGTTCTCCGTCGATCACCGCGCGTTTAACCGCATAGGCGGTCCCGACGTTTTGCATCAGGACGCCAATGTCCGACGAACGCCCGCCGTGAGGAACCTGCTTACCGGTGAGGATCTGCGTTAACTGCTTCGCGCCACCAGACGGGTACTTGGTGGGGATCACCCGAAGTTCGATACCGTGTGCATCGGCAAGGACGGCCCGCATCATTGAGATAGCCTGCGGTTTATTATCCTCAATACCGATCAGCACCTGACGCGGCTGTAAAATGTGGGCCAGGATGCGGATACCGGTGATAATTTGCGCAGCGCAATCCTGCATCAGGCGATCGTCGGCGGTAATATAGGGTTCGCATTCAGCGGCGTTAATAATCAGGGTTTCAATTTTGTCGCCGCCGCCGCGTAATTTGCTGCCGGTCGGGAATCCCGCACCGCCCAACCCGGCCACGCCGAACTGGTGAATACGCTCGATGAGCGCTTCACGGGATTTGTTTGCATAATCACTCCAGCCGTCACGCTCAATCCATCGGTCTTCGCCGTCGGCATCGATAATGACGCTCATCTCGGCGAGGGCGGAGGGGTGAGCGGTTGAGTGCGGCGCGATGGCGCTGACGGTACCGGAAGTCGGGGCATGAACCGGCAACATTCGTCCCCAGCCGCGGGTCAGCGGCTGACCGCGCAGTACGCGATCGCCAGGCTGTACGCAGAGCTCACCCTCAGCGCCGATGTGCTGTTTTAGCGGGATCACAAACTGCTGCGGTAGGGAAACCTGGCGCAGCGGCGTACCGTTAGACTGGTTTTTCATTTCAGGCGGGTGAATACCGCCGTTGAAGTCCCAGACTTTATCTTTTCTGAAAGCGGAAAATAGCTTAAACATGTTGTTCCACAGGAATATTGCGTACCGGAATAGCGTGCAGGTCCCACTTCCAGTTTTCAGTGGTCGTCGCGACAGGAACCATTTCTATACATTGCGTCGGGCAGGGCGCGACGCAAAGGTTACAGCCGGTACAAAGGTCGCTCATCACGGTGTGCATTGCGCGAGTGGCACCGACAATTGCATCAACCGGGCAGGCCTGGATACACTTTGTGCACCCGATACAGTTATTTTCGTCAATGATTGCAAGCATGCGCGCAGGTTCGAGTTCTTGCTCATCACCATCGATTGGCTGCGGGTCGACGTTCAGCAAGGCGGCAATTTTTAGCATCACCGCTTCGCCGCCAGGGGCGCAGCGGTTGATTTTCTCACCCTGAGCGCCGACGGCCTCGGCGTAGGGACGACAGCCGGGGTAGCCGCACTGTCCACACTGACTCTGCGGAAGAAGCTCATCGATTTTTTCAACGACGGGATCATCTTCCACTTCAAACCGACGAGAGGCGTACCCCAGAATCACGCCAAAAATGAGCCCTAACAGGCTAATGGCGATCACGGCTATCCAGACTGCACTCATATTACAACTTCACCAAACCACTAAAGCCCATAAATGCCAGAGACATTAAACCCGCAGTCACCAGGGCAATGGCATTACCGCGAAACGGCGCAGGCACATCTGCAACCACCAGACGTTCGCGAATAGCGGCGAACAGAACCATCACCAGCGAGAAACCGACCGCGGCGGCAAAGCCGTAGATCGCGGACTGTAAGAAGTTATGCCCGAGGTTTATATTCAACAACGCGACGCCGAGCACCGCACAGTTGGTGGTGATCAACGGTAAGAAAATACCCAGCAGTCGATACAGGGCAGGGCTGGTTTTACGCACTACCATCTCGGTAAATTGTACCACCACCGCGATAACCAGAATAAAAGCCAGCGTACGCAGATAGATCAGGTTTAGCGGGATAAGAATCCAGGTATCAATCAGCCAGGCGCAAATCGAGGCGAGGGTCATCACAAACGTGGTGGCCAGCCCCATCCCCATTGCGGTTTCCAGTTTTTTGGAAACCCCCATAAACGGGCACAGTCCAAGAAACTTCACCAGCACGAAGTTGTTCACAAGGACAGTACCAATAAAGAGCAGTAAATAATCAGCCATCAACTCGACCTGAAAACAGAAAAAGCCGCCTATTATCGAATAAATCGATACCGGCGACAACAGGTTAACTGTGGGGTTATTACGAATTCACGAAGGTTCGCTTAACCCGTGCGGAACGTTTGAAATAGGGGACTAACAGCGCCGCAGCGAGCAGCGGGAACAGCAACTGGCGTAGGGCAATCACATCTGAAATCGGTGAAAAAGCAAAAGCCTTTATCGCTAACAGTAGAGAGATGAGCAGCCAGATAATATAGTGCTTCGGTACGATGCTCCGCCGTTTGAAAAAAGCAATGGTTAGCCACAGGGTATAGTACCACATGGCGAGGGCAAACAGCAGCGATCCTACCCAAAGCAGCAGGTGCCCTGTGCTCATCTCGGCCAGCAGGGCGTAGGTCCGGGAGGCCATTAGCGCATTCGCGAATATCAACAGCGACAACGACGTGCTAAGCAGTGCAACCAGTAGCCATGCCAGCGGTGCCAGCAGCCACCCGCCGATACGTTCTGCAGAGTGAGAAGACATGATTTCTCCCGGATTCCATCAAATGAAGAGCGGGAGTATAAGCAACTGGCATGGTTGAGAACAGTTTTTATTGCACGTAACGCCAGACGGACTTTGGAACCTGCCCGATATCGAACAATTTGCCACCAGAAACCAGTTCTGCCCGACGGTGATCCGCGGCACGATACATGTTGACGATTTCCGCTGTGTCGGTGAGAGAATAGTTAAGATGGTCAAAAAGTTTTTCAAGACTTTCAAGGGAACTGATTTTACGAAATTTTAATAAGTAGTCCTGGACGGTCATTTGCGTTTCCATTTTATAATCGGAATAAAAGTCGAATATTACCAACTGTTAGTAAACCAGCTTTCAACAAACAGTGCCTTCTTAACGGGCCTGATGAAATTATTTAGATTGTAAATACTAAAGACAAGAACTGATTTCGTTCCTGGGGTAGTCAAAAGAAATTTAAGAATATTCCAGAGCTGAATCAGGCGCCGGGCGGCGCCTGGAAGAGAAGATTAACGCTGTTTGCCCCGGCTGGCAATCACGTTTTGATACCAAAAAAAGCTCTTTTTACGTTTGCGGGCGAGCGCTTGCTGATGATCGACATACACAAAACCATATTGTTTCTGGTAGCCGTTCAGCCAGCTCAGAAGATCAATAAAGGACCAGGGATAATAACCGCGAACATCGGCGCCGGATTCGAGGGCTTTTTCCAGTGCATTAATATGGCTGCTAAGATAGTCGATGCGCGGATCATCGACGATTTCGCCATCAATAATCGGATCTTTGGCACCTAAACCATTTTCGGTGATGTAAATGGGAATATCGCCGTAGCGTTCTTTGATCATCATTATGCCGTCGGTTAACCCCTGTGGCCAAATCTCCCAGCCCCATTCGGTATAAGTGCTCTGCGGGTTACGCACGAAATAGAACAGACCTTCGACGCCCGGTTCGCCACCGCTAAGTCCCTCCTGAGGACTGGCGGAGACGGTTTCACGGCGATAATAGTTAAGGCCAATAAAATCGCAGCGGCTGTCACGTAGCAGCGCATCATCGCCGGGAGCAAACTGCGGGACACCCCACAGCGCCTGGGCCTGCTGGAAAAGCGACTCCGGATAATGGCCTTTTAACACTGGATCATATAGCCAGTGCGTGTGAATGGCGTCCGCCATGTCGGTGGCCTGGCGATCTTCGGGGCTGTCGGTGAGTGGTGTATGCGGCTGCAATACGTTGACGAAACCGATCTCGCCTTTGATACCACTTTCGCGAAACTGTTTAACCGCCATCGCATGAGCAATAAAGACGTGGTGGCAGGCCTGGATGGCTCGTGCCGGATCGCGCACGGCCGGCGGATGGCAGCCATTAATGTAGCCGTGTCCGATGAACACAATGGTTTCATTGAAGGTTGCCCACAACTTTACCCTGGAACCGTAACGTTCGTAACACAGGCGGGCATAGTCGGCGAACGCCTCGGCGGTGCTTCGCGCTTCCCAGCCTCCTTCATCCTGTAACGCCTGCGGCAGATCCCAGTGATAGAGCGTAATCATCGGCTCGATATTGTGGGCCAGCAGCGCATCGATCAAATCGCTATAAAACTGGACGCCCGCTTCATTAATGTCGCCGCGTCCCTGGGGTAACAGTCGGGGCCAGGAGATAGAGAACCGGTAGCTTTGCAGACCCATTTCAGCCATCAGGGCTACATCTTCGCGAAAGCGATGATAGTGATCGACAGCGACGTCACCATTGGTGTTTTCGAATGTTGTGCCGGGCTGGTGGGCGTAAATATCCCAGATTGACGGGCCTTTCCCGTCGGCATCGTGACCACCTTCAACCTGATAGGCTGCGGTGGCGGCGCCCCAAAGAAAATGTTGTGGAAAAGCGGCCATAAAAAACTCCTTATCGAATGATAAAGAGAGTGTAGTGAATGTGTTGACAAACGTGCAACCGGTTTCTGAAACCGGTTGCACACTTGCGAAGTGGGTCACTTTTTAGCGTCAGTAGAGGCTGACAGCTAACGGCTAATGGGACAGGCTGGTCGTTTGTACAGCATTAGCTGGAGGCGGAGATTGGTAGTTATCAATGTGGTGAGCGATAACCAAAAGCAGGGCAGAAACGCCGAAGACTACCCAACCGATAAGTTCTACAATTCTGTTAAAAATGTTTGCCATAATCCTGAAATTGAAGGTTAAAACAGGGGCAAATGTTACTAAATATCGAGAGTAAAGCAAAGACTACCGGAATAGTATTGTGACGACTGTTGTAAAGGTGACCTGCTTGCGAAGCATTAGAAAAGCTAATAAATCCATTGAGGCTTATAGTTATCAGAAGGCACAAATCCGCGAATGAGAGGGCAGCAAGATGAGTGACACTATCCGGGTGGGGATTATTGGCTACGGATATGCGAGTAAAACATTCCATGCGCCGTTAATCAGCGGTACGCCAGGAATGACGCTGGTCGCGGTGTCCAGTCGCGATGAAAGAAAAGTGCAGGCCGACTGGCCCATGGTGAGCGTGGTCGCCGATCCCGCGGGCTTACTGAGCAACCCTGATATTGATTTGATCATCATTGCGACGCCAAACGATACCCATTTCCCGCTGGCGAAAGCGGCGCTGGAAGCGGGCAAACATGTTGTGGTCGATAAACCTTTTACCGTGACACTGTCACAGGCCAGGGGACTGGAGGCCGTTGCCCGGCGCTGTGGCAGACTGCTTTCCGTTTTTCATAACCGCCGCTGGGATAGTGACTTTCTGACGCTTAAATCACTGATTAACGAAGGGTTGCTGGGCGAGGTGTGCTACTTTGAATCGCACTTCGATCGCTATCGTCCAGAGGTTCGTCACCGCTGGCGCGAACAGAGCGGTCCGGGAAGCGGAATCTGGTACGATCTGGGGCCGCATCTTCTTGATCAGGCCGTCAATTTGTTTGGCCTGCCGGTGAGTATTACCGTTGATTTGGCGCAGTTGCGCCCTGGCGCCCAGGCTACCGACTATTTTCACGCCGTGCTGGCTTACCCCCTGCGCCGGGTGGTGCTGCACGGTACGTTGCTGGCGGCGGCAGAAACCGCGCGGTATATCGTCCACGGTTCCCGGGCAAGCTATGTCAAATATGGACTGGATCCGCAAGAGGAGCGGCTGAAGAATGGCGAGCGGTTGCCGCAGGAAGACTGGGGATACGATATGCGTGACGGGGTGCTGACGCGGATTGAAGGGGACGCGCGCGCGACGGAAAACTGGCTGACTCTACCGGGTAACTACCCGGCTTACTATGCCGCCATTCGCGATACCCTGAACGGAAGCGGCGAAAATCCACTGCCAGCCAGCCAGGCGATTCAGATTATGGAGTTGATTGAGCTCGGTCTGGAATCGGCGAAACATCGCGCTACCTTGAGTCTTATCTAAAGCCTCAGCCCGGCAGCGCGGCCACCGGGCTGAGGGTCAGGCCTGCTGAACGCGCTTAATCAACGCCGCTTTTTCCTGATTGCTGAGAAACGCCAGCTCCAGACCATTGATTTGCGCCTGGCGAATCTGTTCGCGACTCAGGCCGGCTGCCGGTGCGGCAACGGTATATTCGTGAATGATGTCGATACCTTGTACCGCCGGGTCGTCAGTATTAATGGATGCCAGAACACCGTGTTCAAGGAACGTTTTGAGCGGATGCTCAGCCAGCGAGGCTACGGTGCTGGTCTGGATATTGGAGGTCAGGCAGGACTCAATGCCGATCCGCTGCTGCACAAGGTAATCCATCAGTGCCGGATCCTGGACCGCTTTTACGCCATGCCCGATACGCTCTGCTCCCAACTCCCGGATAGCCTGCCAGATGCTTTCCGCCCCTGCTGCTTCGCCAGCGTGCACGGTAATATGCCAGCCGGCATCGCGAGCGAGCGTAAAGTGTTCCATAAACAGATGGCCCGGGAAGCCGAGTTCATCGCCCGCCAGATCCAGCGCGGTAATCCCGTCGCGGTGGGCAAGCAGCGCGTCCAGTTCCTGCTGGCAGGCCGCTTCGCCAAACGTCCGGCTCAAAATACCGATCAGGCGAGTTTCGACGTTAAAATCACGGCTGCCTTCACGCACGCCGGCAATCACTGCCTCAACCACGCCGTCGACCGGCAACTGGTGGGCCATGGCCATATAACGCGGCGAAAAACGCAGCTCAACGTAGTGCAGGCCATTGCGCGCCGCATCCTCGACGTTTTCATAAGCAACGCGACGACAGGCTTCCAGCGAGGCGAGAACCTTTACTCCCCAGTCCAGCTTAGCGAGGAAGCTGACCAGATCGGGTTCATTACGGGTGACCTGTACATGCGGGATCAGCGCGTCGAGCGAAGTGGCAGGAAGAGGGATATTGAACTGGCGGCCAAGATCGAGAATGGTTTGGGCACGAATATTGCCGTCCAGGTGGCGGTGAATGTCGGTTAATGGCAAAGTTAAATCAATCATGGTCGCACTCATTTTTTCGTTAAAGTGCACGTCATTATACAACATGCATATAACTATTTGAAGGTATTGAAAAATCCAGTCAATACAAACATCTGGGGGCATCATGGGGCGCTCGCGTCATTTTTTCACTCAGCAGTGCGAGCTCCTTCCGCTCATTTACACCCATTCGTTTAGAATAAATGTCGTAGACCATTTTCGCGTTTCATGTCTCCTCTGCGAGGCAATGAAGGACGGCTTAGCCCCGGCTGATAAGGCCCGGCATGCAAAAATACGGCGGGGCTGTCAGCGCATTCCCGCAAAGCCTGACAAAGCAGCAAGGAAAAGATAAAATTTTTCCGCTCTTTAATGGAATGAGGGAAACGACATGAAAAAGAAACTAATGATTGCTGCTTTGTCCCTGTTATCTTTTACGGTCAGCGCGGAAGGCAATCCTTACCTTTTTGATTTTATACAAAACAAGGACACAGGAAGGGCGTATAAGAGCCTTATTGCTAAACGCAATCTTCCATCCTGGGTAAAAGATGGGGGGACGAGCACTCCGGCAAATGAAATAACCATCGATGGGCGCAAATACCTTGCCTTATCCGGCTGTAAACCGCACAACTGCCCGGCGCAATCAATAGCCGTCCTTTATTCTTTGGATAAAGGAGATATCCACGGTGTTTTTTCTGAATATGATCCTGCATCTGAACAACAAAAACTTACCTGGTTGAACCTTGACCCGACAGGTTCTGATGTGATGAGAAATATTTTATTCGCGCGGTTGAATGGGGATGTAGCAAACTGAGTATTAATATGCTTTAAGCCGTCTGCGGACGGCTTTTGTTGCCATCCCTAATCCCTTCCCAGGGAGATTCATCGTAATGACACACATCTTGCGACATACTGATTATGTCCTCAGCATCATCACGCTATATTTGGCAGAACAGACAAGGGGGGGAGTTGTTTGGTCTCAGATCGTATGGGGTGAACCTTATCAAAGCCGGTTTATCATGCCCAGAAATGGTATGCTCAAACGACCATCCCTTGCCTGACAATCATTTAAAATGAAAGTGATTCACCTCGACTGCGTATATCAATCAACGAACGACAAGACTCTGGCGACCTGGCGAGAAAACAAGGGGATCGGTAACATTCGCGATACGCCGGACTATGACCCAACAAAGCTAGCGCTGGCGACGGGCATACAGCCTACAATGCCGTC
>NZ_JBCNNS010000054.1:0-28086 GCF_039594335.1 Raoultella sp. | reverse complement strand
TGAAAGGACGGACGGCCATCAGGCTGTTCGCGAAGTATCCTTATCTCAGGAAGCACAAGCTTTGGGGAAATCACTTCTGGCAAAGAGGGTATTTTGTGGACCCGGTAGGGGCAAACGAAGAAATAATTCGACGATATGTCCGGTACCAGGACAAGGTAGCCAAAGAGGAAGAAGAGAGATAAATACAGCCCGGACTGGAAGGGGAGTGTTTAAGCCCCCTTTTAGGGGGCTGTGTCAAAGCCACCTGCTACGCAGGTAGATTATTTACATCCTACCGCCGGCAGCAGACCCGCGACGATGCAAAACTGAATCGCGACAATCGCGATACCGCACAGCAGAACCAGCCACAGCGTCGGTGTTCCCCCTGCGACCCGCCAGGGTGCGTCAGGGTGCTGTTTCCGACTCTTCATCACCAGCAGCGAGGGGAGCATGAGCGCCAGCACCGCCAGCGCGACGCCGGCATAGCCCAGCGCCATCACGAAGCCGCGCGGATAAAACAGGGCAAAGGCCAGCGGCGGAAGGAAGGTGATTGCACCGCTTTGCAAACGACCGCCGGGGCTGTTTTTACGCTGGAACAGATCTGCCAGATAATCAAACAGGCCAAGCGCCACACCGAGGAACGAGGTCGCCAGCGCGAGGTCGGCGAACAGATGCACAGCCAGTTCAACGTGCGGCGACGCCACGACTTCGCGCAGTGCTTCCAGCAGCCCGTTCAGGCCGGCATTTTGCGCCAGCAGCGCAGTCAATGCCGGTGAATCAATACTACCGAGTGTCGCCAGCTGCCAGAAAATATAGGCGACCAGCGGGATAAAGCTGCCGATGATAAAGACCCGACGCAGCTTGCGAATATCGCCGTTAAGATAGCTGACGATGCTCGGCACGCTGCCGTGAAAACCGAAAGAGGTAAAAATCACCGGGATCGCCGACAGCGCCATGCCCTGCTGAAGCGGGAGCGTCAGCAGATTGATCCGGTGAATATGTGGCAACAACAGCGCCAGCATAATAGTGAGAAAAATGATCTTGGCGCTAAACAGGAAACGGTTAAACAGATCAACCAGCGATGTGCCGAGGCAGACTACCGCGCCGCCAACGGCGGTAAACAGCAGCACGCCGCCCGCAGGAGGAAGCGACCAGCCCAGCCACTGGTTGAGGCTGGAGGCCAGCAGTTCACCCGCGCCGCTGATGTAGGCAGCGGTCAGCGCGTACATCAGGAATAACATGCAGATGCCGGTCAGCCACTGCCCGTAACGCCCGAGATAACGTGCCGCCAGCGAACCGAGTCCCATGTCAGCAGGCACGTGCTGATAGACCTCCAGCAATAATAACGCGGTATAGCACATCAGCGCCCACAGCGCGATCAGTAAGCAGAAGGTGACGCTGAAGCCCACGCCCGCAGAAGCCAGCGGCATTGCCAACATCCCTGCGCCGATTGTGGTTCCGGACACGATTAAAATACTACCCAGAGTGCGATTCTTCACGTTTCTCTCTATCCATGAAGGAATTAGCAATAAAATATGCCGCGCAGAGTATGTGAAAATATCATTCTCGTCAAATGAGGGTTACAGTGGTTGTAATTAAATATTTACACTTGTGCAGGCCGCCTGAAGACTGCGCTGGCGCAAAGCTTGCTGCCAGCCACCGGGCTATTCTGGGCGTTTTACAGGAGGAGTTATGCAATCGATTCATGGTCATGAAGTGCTGCAGATGATGCTCGCCTCGGGCGAACCTTACTCGACAGCCAGTCTTGAGGCGGCAATCGTCACGCGCTTCGGCGCAGATGCACGTTTTCATACCTGCTCGGCAGAAAATTTAAGCGCAGCGGAGCTGGTGGCGTTTCTACAGAAAAAGGGGAAGTTTGTTGCCACAGAGGCGGGGTTTAATACGCGGGAGAGTAAAATTTGCCGACATTAATTTAGCGGCGAAGCCGAAACTTCGCCGCCGGGAGAATTAATTCTGCGTGTCGAGTGTTGCCAGTTCTTTATCAATAAAGTACAGGCCTTCGCCGCTTTTACCGGCGAGGGTCAGTTTATCAATAACAGATTTAAATAATTTCTCTTCTTCGTGCTGTTCAGCCACATACCACTGCAGGAAATTAAACGTCGGATAATCCTGATTCGTCATGGCGGCGTGGGCCAGCTCATTAATTTTCTGGGTAATCAGCTGTTCGTGTTCGTAGGTGACACGGAAAAGCTCATCCAGCGATGCATACTCGGCAAACGGCGAGGCGATGGCGTTGATGCAAGGCAGGCTGCCGGTATCGGTCAAATAATCAAACAGGCGCTGCATATGGGTCATCTCTTCCTGCGCATGACGGCGGAGGAATGCTGCGGCGCCTTCAAAGCTGTGGTAGCTGCACCATGCGCTCATTTGCTGGTAAAGCAGAGAAGAATAAAGCTCAAGATTCATTTGCTCATTCAGTTTATCGATCATTTCTGTTTTCAGCATCGCGTGTGCTCCGAAAATAAAGACTTAACATAATGGTGTCGCCACTATAATTTGTTATTAATTTATTTGCAAAAAGTAAATTAAAAAAATTATTTATTAAAAATGAAAATGGGAATAAAACGCATTGGCAATTTAATAAGTAATGAGAATGGTTTCGGTTTAATATTTTAGCCAGTGCGTATTAGCGAAATAAAAACAGAAATAAGGTGTCAGGCGTAGCAGGATAATGGCCCCCAGAAAACGGGCTTCGTCGGTACCCGTGGAGGCTGGCAAGGGTACGGCGGGAGCCAAAAGCAAAAAATGTGAAGTGCCACTTAATTTATAAAACAACTTTTCATAAAATTTGAAAGTGTGTTTGTTAAGTAGTAAGGTCCATCATAACGCTAACGAACGATCGCGGGAGTGCCCGCACAGCATTCAGGAGAGTAAAGCATGAAAATTGCACTGATGATGGAAAACAGCCAGGCCAGCAAAAATGCCGTCATCCTCAATCAGTTAAACGCTGTTGTCGATGAAAAGGACTTCCCGGTTTACAACGTCGGGATGAGCGATGAGCAGGACCATCATCTGACCTATATTCATCTGGGTATCATGGCCAGCATTCTGTTGAATTCGAAAGCGGTTGATTTCGTAGTGACCGGCTGCGGTACAGGGCAGGGCGCGCTGATGTCGCTGAACATCCACCCTGGCGTGGTGTGCGGCTACTGTATTGATCCGGCTGATGCTTTCCTGTTTGCGCAGATTAATAACGGTAACGCGCTGTCTCTGCCTTTTGCCAAAGGTTTTGGCTGGGGTGCCGAGCTGAACGTACGCTTTATTTTTGAAAAAGCCTTTACCGGTCGCAATGGCGAAGGTTATCCACCGGAGCGTAAAGAGCCGCAGGTGCGTAACGCCGGTATCCTGAATGCGGTGAAAGCCGCCGTGGTGAAAGATAACTATCTGGATACTCTGCGTGCTATCGACCCGGAACTGGTCAAAACGGCTGTCTCCGGCGCGCGTTTCCAGCAGTGCTTTTTCGAGAACTGCCAGGATAAAGAGATCGAAGCTTTTGTCCGTCAGATAGTCGGCTAAGCATGCGATTTTGTCCCCACGAAGGCCAGCTCCCGCTGGCCTTCGTGCTTTTATTTCTTCCTCTATTTCTTCCTCGTGGAGACGCTGCTGCCAGCATCTTTGCTCAACCGCAGACTATCCACCATTCCTACCAGACAAATTAAGGCAATAAAGACGAAGGAGAGTCGGAAGCTGATGCCCGGCAATGTGGTCAGGCTTAACCACTCACTGGCCTTTTCACCAATGCGAATGCCGATCGCGCCAAGCGTGATCCCCAGACCCACGGCCAGCTGAGAAGCGGTACTGAATAGCGTATTGGCGTAGCTCATCTGCGCCGGCGGGACGTCGGAAAAAGCAAGCGTGCTCACGCCGGTGAACTGAATCGAGCGGAACACGCCGCCGAGAAACAGGATCAGGAAAATGAGCCAGACCGGGGTCTGCGGCGTTAAAAAAGCGCAGGCCAGCAGCGAGATGACGTTGAGCGCCCCGTTTATCAGCAGCAGCCGGCGGAAGCCGAGACACCGGATGAGCGGGGTGGTTACGGGTTTAATGGTGAAATTGCCGACAAACACCGCTAGCACCAGCAGCCCGGAATGGAAAGGATCCATACCAAAGCCGACCTGAAACAACAGCGGCAGCAGAAAGGGAACGGCGCTGATAGAAGCTCGGAAAAGCGATCCCCCGTACATCGTAACCCGAAAGGTGGGCACCTGTAGCGCATCCAGACGCACCATTGGCCAGTCTGCCCGGCGAAAGTGGCGAAGAGAGAACAGCATACATCCCGTACCGAGCCCAAGCAGAGCCAGGGTTGCCCAACCTTGCGGCCGGGTATCGCCAAGCAACTCCATGGCGCTCACCAGGCAAACCATGGCAAGCGATGTTGTAAGGAAACCGGGAAGGTCAAAGGGGCGCCGCTCCACTTCGAGGATATCGGGAATAATACGCAGCGACAGCACTATAGCTATCAATCCCAAAGGAACATTAATAAAGAATATCCAGTGCCAACTGGCGTAGCGGGTAATAAAGCCGCCCAGCGGTGGACCGATGATGGGCGCAACCAGCGCTGGCCATGTCAGCGTGGCAATGGCTTTGATGAGCTGATCTTTCGGCGTGGTCCGCAGTACCGCCAGCCGGCCGACGGGAACCATCAGCGCGCCACCAATCCCCTGAAGGATACGCATGGCGACAAAGGTGTCCACGTTGGTGGACAAGCCGCAAAAAACGGAGGCAAGGGTAAAAATGGCCAATGCCAGCGTGAAGATCTTACGTGCGCCAAAACGATCGGCAATCCAGCCGCTGGCCGGGATCAACACCGCCAGCGTAATCAGATAGGCACTGATACCGATGTTCAGGTCAACCGCTGCAATGTCAAAATCCTTTGCCATGTCCGGCAGCGCGGTCGCGATGACTGTCCCGTCAAGAAACTCCATGAAAAATGCCCCGGCGACCAGCAGTGCGGGAGTGGAGAAGGCGCGGCCTTCTCGTGAAGAGATATCTGTACTCATTGTGTCAGCCATCGCCAGGTGAGGTGCTTATCGCGGGGAAAGCGCGCAGGTGCTTAACTCTGCGATTTTTCTCACTTTTGTTTTATTTATAAAATATTTTTGTGAAAAAAATGTGATTCAACGCATGTTTTTATTGATTTATGTGACGTAAGTCATATTATATGCCCATCAAAGGTAACACTTGCATAACAAAACCGGAGTCACTTCATGAAGCTGCGCAAAATTCTGAAGAGCATGTTCGAGCAGTACTGCAAAACATTTAAAGATGTACCGATGGGCGGTATGTTCTGATAAAAAAACCTGCTGCGGCAGGTTTTTTTATCTCTCGGGATTTAGGTTACTATTACGCTCCTCGAAAAAGGAGTAATAAATGTCTCAACATCTCACCGAACAAGACGAACTGGTTTCTGACGTTGTCGCCTGCCAGTTGGTTATCAAACAAATTCTCGACGTCATTGATGTCATCACCCCTGTCGAAGTACGCGAAAAAATGACCACGCAGTTGAAAGCCATCGATTTTGCCAGCCATCCGGCTTCGGCGGATCCGGTAACGCTGCGCGCGGTCCAAAAAGCGATTGCGCTGATTGAGCTTAAGTTTACACCGCAGGGTGAAGCTCACTGAGTTGTTTCGCCCCGCTCGTTGTCGATGGCGGGGCGAAAACCTGATGTTAATGAGAGATGGCGGTCTTTACCGGCACCGGCTGCTCATCTTTAAATAGCTTACTGTTGCCCCAGCACTTCTCACAACACCGGGCGACTATACCGGTCAGGGCGAGCGCGATGATGCGGTACTGCAGTCGTTCCCTCCGGTTTATCCTCGCGGAGGGAACGGCTAATATGGTGCTCGCCGCTACGGCCTTAATCCTCGTTGTGTGTCACCAGACTGAGCAGATGGCGATCGGTTTGCTGCATACCTAAACCGGCTTTATCCGCGTTACGGACCTCTTCAAGTACGCTTTGCAGCAGCATGCCGTCTTGCTGCTGCTCTTTCTCAAGCAGCGTCAGGAAGCGCCAGGTGGTCTCATCGCGTTGCGCTTTGGCTTCTTCCGTCAGTCCGGACAGCATGCTGCTACGCTGTTCATAATCGGCCAGGGTCGCGGTAAACAGATCTTCGAGGGAATGACAATTAGGGCTGTAACTGTCTTCATTTTTGACGATCGGCCAGTTTCCGCCGGTTTTCATAAAATCGAATACGCGCATCATCTGCGTCACGTGGGATTGTGCCCGGGAGCGCAAAAAGATAGCAGTGCCGTTCAAACGCTGCTGTTCGCACCATTCGCTGAGATGCAGATATAAATTTGATGCACGGAACTCAAGGTTCATCTGATTATTGAGTTTTTGAGCAATTCCAGGAACGACCATAAAAATATCCTTATTAAGCTGAAGTTATCATTCGTGCGTGTGGTACGTCGGGAACCTTCGTCGGTGAACGATAAAATGCGAGACTGTTTACGCATATTTACGCGTAACATTGTCGGCAAAATAATGAATTTGCACTTTCCCTATGTGTATCGGTAATTATTAGCGGCTGCCGATATATAGAGAATACCCTCAAGAGTAGGCTAAGGAAACTCTCAATTAGTCTGGTTTACTTTTTGTTACAATATCCTTATAAGACATATTGTTTTGCTTTTTTTTGGACTTTGTTTATATATCTTCATGATTTTATTGTTTTTGTCAGACTGGGGTTTTTATACTATGGATGATGGCTACGACATATTTATTAAATATGAATTTAATCCTGATGCATAATTTGGTCATATCGCATCGATACTTCGGTAAAAAAAAGGTAAATGGTGATGACGCCATTTTTACCGGATGAGATAAACGGAGCAGTGAGGTGTATTCTGTTATTAGCGGTAATAAAATTCTCCTGAGCGATATTTCATCTGGTGAGAAGTCGTATCAGTAAAGGAAACGGCTGAAGAAGGGGGAGTTGCACCTTAGGGAAACCCGCTGAGAAGGGGGGCGGCGCCCGCC
Organism: Raoultella sp.; assembly: GCF_039594335.1. Classification (NCBI taxonomy): domain Bacteria; kingdom Pseudomonadati; phylum Pseudomonadota; class Gammaproteobacteria; order Enterobacterales; family Enterobacteriaceae; genus Klebsiella; species Raoultella sp. The sequence goes on along the minus strand of NZ_JBCNNS010000054.1, from coordinate 21,106 downwards.
ACAAGGATAAGTCTGCTGGTGATATGGATAATGTCGCTATACATAGGGTTAATTGTCTGACAATTAGCTCTTTTTTTATGTCATTTTTCGCTAAATCTATGCACGCAATTACTGTAATTCCGTGATGTGATAATGCTCTCGTATGGAGAATTGATTTCCGGTTATTACTTAATGAACAACGGCAGTGCGGTGTGCGATTTTTCTAATGCCTTGTTTTAAGTCCGATAAAAAAATTAAGTCCGATACTTCCCTACAGAAAAGCGAAATAAAGCTGGAGTTTACCATGCACAAATTTACTAAAGCGCTGGCGGCGATCGGTCTCGCTGCGGTTATGTCACAATCAGCTATGGCTGAAACACTTAAACTCGGATTTCTGGTGAAACAGCCTGAAGAACCCTGGTTTCAGACCGAATGGAAATTTGCCGATAAGGCCGGTAAAGATTTGGGCTTTGAGGTGATTAAAATTGCGGTCCCGGATGGTGAGAAAACCCTTAATGCCATCGACAGCCTGGCGGCCAGCGGGGCGAAGGGCTTCGTTATTTGTACTCCTGACCCGAAACTCGGATCGGCGATTGTCGCCAAAGCTCGCGGATATGATATGAAAGTCATCACCGTCGATGACCAGTTCGTTAATGCGAAAGGTAAACCGATGGAGAGCGTGCCGCTGGTGATGATGGCCGCCAGTGAAATTGGTGCTCGTCAGGGTCAGGAGCTGTACAAAGAGATGCAAAAACGCGGCTGGGATGTGAAGGATACCGGCGTGATGGCGATTACCGCCGATGAACTCGATACCGCCCGTCGTCGTACCACGGGCTCCATTGATGCACTGAAAGCGGCCGGCTTCCCGGATAAACAGATTTACCGCGTCCCTACCAAATCCAACGATATTCCGGGCGCCTTCGACGCCGGTAACTCAATGCTGGTACAGCATCCTAAGGTGAAACACTGGCTGATCGTGGGGATGAATGACAACACCGTGCTGGGCGGCGTGCGCGCAACCGAAGGCCAGGGCTTTAAAGCCGGGGATGTGATCGGTATTGGCATTAATGGGGTGGATGCGGTTAACGAACTCTCCAAAGCACAGGCAACCGGTTTCTATGGCTCTCTGCTGCCTAGCCCGGATATCCACGGATATAAAACCAGCGAGATGCTCTACAACTGGGTCACTAAAGGCGTAGAACCGCCGAAATTCACTGCGGTTACCGATGTGGTGCTGATCACGCGCGACAATTTCAAAGAAGAGCTGGCGAAGAAAGGGCTGTAAGGCCTGGTTGACCATGCCTCCCGCATTCTGCGGGAGGATGAGCATCGAAGAGCGGAGTTGTTATGCAACAGTCTACCCCCTATCTCTCATTTCGCGGTATTACCATGACGTTTCCCGGCGTTAAGGCACTCTCCGATATTAGTTTTGACTGCTACAGCGGACAGATCCACGCCCTGATGGGAGAAAATGGTGCCGGAAAATCGACGCTGCTGAAGATTCTCAGCGGCAACTATATCCCCACCGCCGGCGACCTGCAGATAAACGGTCAGCCGCGCGTATTCACCAACACTACCGAAGCGCTTAACGCCGGAGTGGCGATCATTTATCAGGAGCTGCACCTGATTCCGGAAATGACCGTTGCGGAAAATATCTACCTCGGACAAATCCCGCATAAGTACGGGCTAGTGAACCGCTCACTGCTCAACTACGAAGCTCGTCTGCAGCTGGAGCATCTGGGGCTGGATATTGACCCGGAAACGCCGTTGAAATATCTCTCCATTGGCCAGTGGCAAATGGTAGAGATTGCCAAGGCGCTCACCCGCAACGCCAAGGTCATCGCCTTTGATGAACCGACCAGTTCTCTTTCGGCGCGCGAGATAGATCATCTGTTTCGTGTCATCCGTGAATTGCGCGAGGAAGGGCGCGTGATTATTTATGTTTCACACCGCATGGAGGAGATTTTTGCGCTCAGCGATGCGATCACCGTATTTAAAGATGGCCGCTATGTACGCACCTTCGATGATATGCAGACCGTGAGTCATGACGCGTTGGTACAGGCGATGGTGGGACGTGAGCTGGGCGATGTTTACGGCTGGAAACCACGTGAGTATGGCAAAGAGCGCCTGCGCCTGGAGCAGGTTAAGGCGCCCGGCGTCCGCCAGCCGGTAGATCTGTCGGTGCGCAGCGGAGAAATCGTTGGCCTGTTTGGGCTGGTCGGGGCCGGGCGAAGCGAGCTGATGAAAGGTTTGTTTGGCGGAACCCGTATCACCGGCGGTCAGGTGTATATCGACGGGCAGGCGATCGATATTCGTAAACCGGCGCAGGCTATCGAGGCCGGAATGATGCTGTGTCCGGAAGACCGCAAAGCGGAGGGCATTATTCCGGTCCACTCCGTACGCGACAATATCAATATTAGCGCGCGTCGCCGACATATTCACGCGGGCTGCATTATCAATAACGGCTGGGAAGCGCACAACGCCGATCAACATATTAAGTCGCTCAATATCAAAACCCCAGGCCCGGAGCAGCTGATTATGAATCTCTCCGGCGGCAACCAGCAGAAAGCGATTCTGGGACGTTGGCTGTCGGAAGAGATGAAAGTGATCCTGCTGGATGAGCCGACCCGCGGTATTGATGTGGGCGCTAAGCATGAAATCTATAACGTTATCTATGCCCTGGCGGCCTCCGGCGTCGCCGTCGTTTTCGCCTCCAGCGATTTACCCGAAGTGCTCGGCGTCGCCGATCGTATCGTGGTGATGCGCGAAGGTGAGGTGGCGGGCGAACTGCTGCATGACGATGCCAATGAACAGCAGGCGTTAAGCCTTGCGATGCCAAAAGTGAGCCAGGCGGTCGCCTGAGTAAGGAGTCAATGATGTCTTCTGTTACCACCCCTAATGCCCGACAGACTTCGTTTAGCTTTGCCCGAATCTGGGATCAGTTTGGCATGCTGGTTGTTTTTGCCGTGTTGTTTATCGGCTGCGTGATTTTTGTGCCCAATTTTGCCTCGTTTATCAATATGAAAGGACTGGGGCTGGCGATTTCGATGTCCGGTATGGTGGCCTGTGGCATGCTGTTTTGCCTGGCATCCGGGGATTTTGACCTGTCGGTGGCATCGGTTATCGCCTGTGCTGGCGTGACGACGGCCGTGGTGATTAATCTGACCGAAAGCATGTGGGTAGGGATTGCCGCCGGTCTGTTGTTGGGGGCAATCAGCGGACTGGTTAACGGCTTCGTGATTGCCCGCCTGAAAATTAACGCCCTGATCACGACGCTGGCCACCATGCAGATTGTGCGCGGCCTTGCTTATATTATCTCCGACGGTAAGGCGGTCGGCATTGAAGATGAGCGCTTCTTTACCTTAGGCTATGCCAACTGGTTTGGCCTGCCGGCCCCCATCTGGCTGACTGTCGCCTGTCTGATTATTTTTGGTTTGTTGCTGAACAAAACCACCTTTGGCCGCAATACGTTGGCTATCGGTGGCAATGAAGAGGCGGCCCGCCTGGCAGGGGTGCCAGTGGTGCGGACCAAAATTATTATTTTTGTTATCTCAGGCCTGGTTTCTGCCGCGGCAGGGATCATTCTCGCCTCACGCATGACCAGCGGCCAGCCGATGACCTCGATTGGCTATGAGCTGATCGTCATTTCAGCTTGCGTGCTGGGGGGGGTGTCGCTGAAAGGCGGGATCGGTAAGATCTCTTATGTGGTTGCCGGGATCCTGATCCTCGGCACCGTCGAGAACGCCATGAACCTGCTGAATATCTCGCCGTTCTCTCAGTACGTGGTGCGCGGTGTGATTCTGCTGGCGGCGGTTATCTTCGACCGTTATAAACAAAAAGCCAAACGGACTGCTTAATTCTCCCCCAACCTTTTAGTCTAATCCTCGATTATCGCCAGTGCCCGCTGCGCTGGCGATAGCTATCGAAAATGGCGATCCCGGTCACACTGTCTATACTTACATGGCTAACAATCCGTTAACAACCAGCGTTGTGCTGGCCATGAAAGGAGGAGAAGAGGGTGGCTGACAAGATATCTGTACCGCCTGTGCCAACCGAACATCAAGCATTTTTCTTTGACCTCGACGGCACACTTGCCGATATCAAACCTCATCCCGATCAGGTTGTTATCCCTACATATGCGCTGCAGGCGCTGAGGCAGCTCGCGCAGCAACAGAGTGGGGCGGTGGCATTGATTTCAGGGCGCTCAATGGTTGAGCTTGATGCGCTTACCCATCCTTACCGGCTGCCGCTGGCCGGTGTTCACGGGGCAGAACGCCGCGATATCAATGGTAAAACGCATATCGTCACGCTTCCTGATGTGCTGCTCCGGGAACTGGATCAGCAACTGCGGGCGGCGCTGGAGGCGATGCCAGGCTGCGAACTTGAACACAAAGGGATGGCGTTTGCGCTGCATTATCGCCAGGCGCCAGCGTACCAGAGCGCGGCGTTGTCGCTGGCGCAGGGGATTGTCAAACGTTACCCCATTCTCGCCCTGCAGTTGGGTAAGTGTGTCGTGGAGATCAAGCCGCATGGGGTCAATAAAGGGGAAGCGATCGCGACGTTTATGCAGGAGGCGCCTTTTCAGGGGCGCAAGCCGGTATTCGTTGGCGACGATTTGACGGACGAAGCCGGGTTTAGCGTAGTGAATCAGCTCGGCGGCATGTCGATAAAAGTTGGCAAGGGCGACACCCAGGCGCAATGGCGTCTGCCGGATGTCGCGGCTGTTCAGCATTGGTTAATCAGCATCGCAAATAATAAGCAACAACCTGATGCGCAAAATGACAGGAGGGAGGGTTATGGGGCGCTTAGTCGTAATATCTAATCGTATTGCGCCACCGGATGATAAAAAGGCCAGCGCGGGCGGCCTGGCCGTTGGTATTTTGGGCGCGCTGAAGGCCGCCGGTGGATTATGGTTTGGCTGGAGCGGAGAAATTGGGGATGACCAGAAACCGCTAAATACAGTGACGCGAGGGAATATCACCTGGGCCTCGTTTACGCTCAATGAGCGGGATCATGATGAATACTATAACCAGTTTTCCAATGCCGTGCTGTGGCCCGCATTTCACTATCGGTTGGATCTGGTGGACTTCCAGCGCCCGTCCTGGGACGGTTACCTGCGGGTCAATGCCAACCTGGCGAAAAAGCTCCTGCCGCTGATTGAGCCGGATGATATTTTGTGGATTCATGATTATCATCTGCTGCCCTTGGCCAGCGAGTTGCGCAAGCTTGGGGTCAATAACCGTATCGGCTTCTTTTTGCACATTCCGTTCCCGACGCCAGAGATTTTTAACGCACTGCCCCCGCATGCCGAGCTTCTTGAACAGCTCTGTGACTACGATCTGCTTGGCTTCCAGACCGATAATGACAGGGTGGCGTTTCTTGATAGCGTCTCGCTACAGACCCGGGTGGTGACGCGAGATGACCGACGTCATGAGGCATGGGGCAAACATTTCCGCACCGAGGTTTACCCGATAGGTATCGATCCTGACGAGATTGCGCGAAGTGCGAAGGGGCCGTTACCACCCAAACTGGCGCAGTTGAAAAGCGAGCTCAAGGGGGTAAAAAATATCTTCTCCGTTGAGCGACTGGATTACTCTAAAGGCCTGCCGGAGCGCTTTCTCGCCTATGAAGCCCTGCTGGAGAAATACCCACAGCACCACGGCAAGATTCGCTATACGCAGATTGCGCCAACCTCCCGCGGCGAAGTGCAGGCGTATCAGGATATTCGCCATCAGCTGGAGACTGCCAGCGGCAGAATCAATGGCCAGTACGGACAGTTGGGCTGGACACCGCTGTACTACTTGAATCAACATTTTGAACGCAAACTGTTGATGAAGATCTTCCGCTATTCCGATGTCGGGTTAGTGACGCCTCTACGCGACGGGATGAATCTGGTGGCGAAAGAATTTGTTGCTGCCCAGGACTCGCAGAATCCTGGCGTACTGGTCCTGTCGCAGTTTGCCGGCGCGGCAAATGAGTTGACCAGTGCGCTGATCGTTAATCCCTACGATCGCGACGAGGTGGCGGCAGCGCTGGATCGTGGCTTGACGATGCCGCTGGCGGAACGCATTGCGCGTCATGCGGAGATGCTGGCGGTCATCAAGGATAATGATATCTATCGCTGGCAGGAGCGGTTCATTACCGATTTAAAGCAGGTTGAGCCGCGCAGTGAGGAGAGCCGATTGCAACACAAAGTCTCGACTTTTCCCAAACTGGCATAGTGAGGTAGGAGAGACAGGCTGATGCCTTTGGTGTCAGCCTTTTTCAAGGGAAACCAGTAAAACGTCCACGCCGCTGCTGCCGACGATGCTTTTTGCCGAGCAGGTGGCGCGCGAAAACAGGCTGTGGTTGTGATTGCCGCATATCACCAGGTCCACGTGATGTTGCTGGCAAAAATTCTTGATGTGGTGGCTAAGTTCGCCGCTGGCAATCGTCACGTTATCGATAGGATAATCGGCTTCTTTCGCCAGTCCGGAGAGAAAATCTCGCGTTTCTTCATGTACTAAGTCCCGCAGATTTTCCAGCATCGGCGCAGCAAACTGGTTATATAACTCCGGATCGGTGGCCAGCGTGATCAGACTGACTTTGGCATCCAGCGGACGTGCGATAGAGACCGCTTTATTGATAAGCACGCGGCTTTCCGGCGTTGGGGCGACGGCAACGAGCAGATGAGAATAGGACATCAGGCCTCCTTCAGATATGCGAAATAACCCTTCATACTTTCTTTACTCCCATTTTTTATCTCCCGCAATACCTGTTCATCACACATCAGACGCCTGATTTCTGCTGGCGATAAATCACGTTTTTGCCGGCTTAATTTTAGCGTTGGCTATGTGTTTTTCTATAAAGGAAATCCTGTTTTATAAAGAGGTAATGCGTGTCCGTCGACGCTTTGCATTTTTGCCACGACGAGCATAGGGGTTGCTGATATGGAATTGTGGTATTACCTGCGCAGCTATCTCCTGTTCGCTATCGTCTACATCATGATTCTGGTGCCGTATGAAACGCGGGTACCGGAATGACCGATGATTTTAAACAAAAACCAAATTCTTCCGTGCGTGTATTCGATGGCGCAGATGTCGGCCATTATGGCGTCATTCCTGCCGGGTATTCTGCTGACCGAGCTTGGTAAGGACAACGCGATTTCCTTGCGTAGTTTGATTTATCGGAGCACGGTGCTGTCAGGCGCCATTTTATCCAGGCGCTGAACGCGCAAATTGCCGCGCTGGCAAAAGGTCAGGATGACAGCGGTCTGTGGCATACGCAGTTGGACGATCCGTACTTGAGCCTGGAAGCGTCGATCCTTGCCGGATTTGCCTATGGCATTCTGAAAGCGGTGCGTAAACACCAGGTTGTGGTGGAGTATGCCGAGGTGGCGGAGAAGGCGATTCGCGTGGGTGGTGAGAAATCTCTCCCGGAAGGCGAGTTGTCGCAGACCTCGTTTGGTATCGGGATAGCCGGGAATCTCGACTTTTATCGTGAAATCCCGCAGACCTCGATGCCCGATGGTCAGGCGATGGCGAGCCGGTGTCTGGCGGCGTATTTGCGCAAATACTTCTAAGACAGGATTCTCGGGCCCTTGTCACCCCTGTAACCCTTGTCGGACTGATAAGCGTAGCGCCATCAGGCATTTCCCCGGCGGCATGGGGCCTGCCGGGGTTACAAAATCACCCGCCTGACTTACATACGCTCGACGGTTTCAATACCCAGCGTATCCAGACCCTGCTTCAGGGTTCTGGCCGTCAGCTGCGCCAGTTTCAGACGGCTGTTGCGTGCGGTTTCGCTCTCGGCGGTGATAATCGGGCAGTGTTCGTAGAAACCGGAGAACAGACCGGCCAGATCGTAGAGATAGGCACACATAACGTGCGGTGTCCCTTCGCGGGCCACAACGGTGAGCGTCTCTTCGAACTGCAACAGGCGCGCGGCCAGCTGGGTTTCGCGATCCTCGGTGAGGATAATCGGCGCTGCCGCCAGTACGTTTTCGTCGATATCCGCTTTACGGAACACGGACAGCACGCGGGTATAGGCATACTGCATATACGGCGCAGTATTGCCTTCGAACGCCAGCATGTTATCCCAGTCAAACACGTAGTCGGTGGTACGGTTTTTGGACAAATCGGCATACTTCACTGCGCCAATACCGACCACATTTGCCAGCTGTTCCAGCTCATCGGCAGGCATGTCCGGATTCTTTTCGGTCACCAGGCGGCGCGCACGTTCCAGCGCTTCATCCAGCAGATCCGCTAGCTTCACCGTACCGCCGGCGCGAGTTTTGAACGGCTTACCATCTTTGCCCAGCATCATGCCGAACATATGATGTTCCAGTGGCACGGATTCCGGTACGTAGCCTGCTTTACGCACGATAGTCCACGCTTGCATCAGGTGCTGGTGCTGGCGGGAGTCGATGTAGTAAAGCACGCGGTCAGCGCGCAGCGTTTCGTAACGATACTTCGCGCAGGCAATATCGGTTGTGGTGTAGAGGTAGCCGCCATCCTTTTTCTGGATGATGACACCCATCGGTTCGCCTTCCTTGTTTTTGTATTCATCAAGGAATACCACGGTCGCGCCTTCACTCTCGGTCGCCAGACCTTTTGCTTTCAGATCGGCAACAATACCCGGCAGCATCGGGTTGTAGAGGCTTTCACCCATTACGTCATCGCGGGTCAGGGTGACGTTCAGACGATCGTAGGTAATCTGGTTTTGGGTCATGGTGATGTCAACCAGCTTGCGCCACATTTCCAGGAAGTAAGCGTCGCCACCCTGGAGTTTTACCACGTAGTTACGGGCGCGTTCGGCAAAAACTTCATCTTCGTCATAATGCTTTTTCGCATCGCGGTAGAAGCCTTCGAGGTCGGACAGCGCCATTTCACCGGCGTTTTCCTGCTGCTGCTTTTCCAGCCAGGCGATCAGCATACCGAACTGGGTGCCCCAGTCGCCAACGTGGTTCGCGCGGATCACCTTATGACCGAGGAACTCAAGTGTGCGGACGGCGGCGTCACCGATGATGGTTGAACGCAGATGGCCGACATGCATCTCTTTGGCGACGTTTGGCGCGGAGTAGTCGACGACGACAGTTTGTGCCTGCGGCCGGGCGACGCCCAGACGCTCTGATGCCAGCGCGCTGTTCACATTTTCCGCTAAAAAGGCCGGATCGAGGAAAATATTGATAAAGCCGGGTCCGGCGATTTCAACCTTGTTGGCAATCCCGTTCAGGTCGAGATGAGACAGTACCTGCTCTGCGAGTTGTCGCGGCGCCATACCCAGTTTTTTCGCTACCGCCATCACGCCGTTGGCCTGATAGTCGCCGAACTGGATTTTTGCTGACTGGCGGACCTGAGGTTCGCAACCGACAGGCGCACCTGCCGCGATCAGGGCCTGGCTGACTTTTTCTGAGAGAAGAGCCTGAATATTCACCGAAATACCTTACGTTTAAGGCGCTATAACCCCTGCGGGGCGGCGCCGGAATGTGGATAAATTAGGGCAGGAGTATACTGCATTTGCGCCCATGCGTCAGCACCGCGCGCGCGTTGCCGGGCGGCACGCTTAATCAATCGCCACTCGGCGAGCCTTGCAGAAGATTCCCGGTTGGTCATCGTCGGGAAACACGATAAATTACCCCCCTTTGACGTGCATTGAGGTGCAGTATGGCAAACTGGCAGCAAATTGATGAACTTGACGATATTTCCGCGGATCTGCCGCGTTTCACTGAGGCGTTAAGCGGGCTGGCGAACCGACTTGGGCTGGATATCGCCCCGCTGGATGCCGACCATATTTCCCTGCGCTGTCACCAAAACGCCACGGCGGAGCGCTGGCGTCGCGGTTTTGAACAGTGCGGTACGCTGCTGTCGGAAAATACGATCAACGGTCGGCCTATCTGCCTGTTTAAACTGGATGAACCGTTTTCGGTTGCCCACTGGCGTTTCAGTGTAGTTGAGCTGCCGTGGCCGGGTGAAAAACGCTATCCGCATGAAGGGTGGGAGCATGTTGAAATCGTGCTGCCGGGCGAGCCAGATGCGCTCAATGCTCGCGCGCTGGCGCTGTTTTCTGATGAGGGATTGAGTCAGCCAGGGATTTTTGTCAAAACCAGCTCGCCGAAAGGAGCGTGCGAACGCCTGCCAAACCCGACCCTGGCGGTGACGGACGGCAGCGTCACAATTAAATTTCACCCGTGGTCAATTGAGCAAATTGTCGCCAGCGAACAATCTGATGCGTAACAGTGTGAAGCGACGCGGTTTTTGAACGGATAAATCATGACATGCTGTGTTGCCCGCAGCGTAAAGGAGAAGGAAATGACGCTACTGGAAGTCTGCTGTTATAGCATGGCCTGTGCGCAAGAGGCGCAGCGCTGTGGCGCCGATCGCATTGAACTTTGCGCCGCGCCGCATGAAGGGGGATTAACCCCGTCGCTGGGCGTGTTGAAAACAGTACGCGAAACGGTCACCATTCCGGTGCATCCGATTATTCGCCCGCGCGGCGGTGATTTTTGTTACACCGGGAGCGAGTTTGCGGCGATACTTGACGATGTGGTGACGGTCAGGGAACTGGGTTTTCCCGGCGTAGTCATCGGTGTGCTGGACGTCGATGGGCGGGTCGATACCGCACGCATGCAAAAAATCATGGCGGCGGCGGGTTCACTGGCGGTCACGTTCCATCGGGCTTATGATATGTGTGTGGACCCGTATCAGGCTTATCGTACGCTGGCCGATGTCGGCGTGGCTCGTATCCTGACATCGGGTCAGCAGGCCAGCGCTGAAAAAGGTCTTTCATTAATTACGGAACTTATTGCCCTGGGGGATACTCCAACCATTATGGCTGGTGCAGGTGTTCGAGCGGCCAACCTGGCGAAGTTTCTTCAGGCAGGCGTAAAAGAGGTACACAGCTCGGCCGGACACTGGGTGCCATCACCAATGCGCTTTCGGCATTCCGGATTGTCAATGTCCGCCGATGCTGACGTAGATGAATATTCGCGCTATGCCGTTAATGGCGTAGCGGTGGCAGAAATGAAGCAAATTATTTCTGCGCAGAGAAGTTAAACCGTTTTTTGCTGCACATCATGTCGCCCAATATGATGATTGCCCGTACCAGGCCCCTGCCATTTCAACAGGGGTCTTTTTTTGATCTTTATTTGCGATCGGCTGACTTTTTCGCCAGCGACTGCTGGGTTTCGGGTTTGTTGGCAATAATCACCGCGCGCACTGGCGCCGGGTAACCTTCAAGTGTTTTACAGCTGTCATCGGGGTCGAGGAAGTCAGCCAGTGACTCTGTAATCATCCATTCGGTACGGCGCTGCTCTTCAGTGGTGGTGGCGCAGACATCGACAATCCGCACATCGACAAACCCGCACTTCTCCAGCCACATTTTCAACGCCGTGGCCGACGGAATAAAGTAGACGTTGCGCATCTGCGCATAGCGGTCGCCCGGTACCAGCACGGTATTCTCATTCCCTTCGACAACCAGCGTCTCCAGCACCAGTTCACCACCGTCGACCAGTTGATCTTTGAGCTGCCATAAATGGTCGAGCGGCGAGCGGCGGTGGTACAGCACGCCCATCGAAAAGACGGTATCGAAGGCGTGCAGCGCCGGAAGCTGCTCAATGCCTAACGGCAGCAGTTGGGCGCGCCGATCGTTACCCAGCAGCTTACGCACGGCTTCAAACTGGCATAAAAACAGCTGCGTCGGGTCAATCCCGACCGCCAGATGCGCGCCGGCACCGATCATGCGCCACATGTGATATCCGCTGCCGCAACCAACGTCGAGGATTGTGCGCCCGGTCAGGTCGGAGAGGTGCGGCAACACGCGTTCCCATTTCCAGTCAGAGCGCCATTCGGTATCAATATTGATGCCGTAAAGCGAGTATGGCCCTTTGCGCCAGGGCATCAGGTTTTTAAGCAGGTTCTCTACGCGCAGCCGCTGGCCTTCGCTTAGCGGCGTTTCGCTTTCGGCGGTGACGCTATGCAGCAGGTCCAGGCGATACGGGGCAAGCTCGGGCAGAAACTCCACGGCCCGCTGCCACTCGCGGAATTTGCCGTGCAGCGCTTCCCGTTGCCAGGCCGCTATCTGAGCGGGGAGTGTCTCCAGCCAGTGGGATAGCGGGCTGAGAGCGATACGTTGATAAAAATGATTGAAATCGATCATGCTTTTTCCTCTGATTTCACCGCCACCAGTGAACCAAAGTTAAAGCACTGGAACCACAATTCGGCATGTTCAAAACCGGCTTTACACAGGCGGGCTTTGTGGGTTTCGACCGAATCGGTCAGCATGACGTTTTCCAGCATGCTGCGCTTCTGGCTGATTTCCAGCTCGCTGTAGCCATTGGCGCGCTTAAAGTCGTGATGCATGTTGAACAGCAGCTCGCCAACATGAGCATCTTCAAAACTGAATTTTTCGGACAGCACCAATGCGCCTCCGGGATTCAGTCCCTGGTAAACCTTATCCAGAATGGCCTGGCGTTCATCGGGGGCAAGAAACTGAATGGTGAAGTTCAGCACCACCATGGAGGCGTTGTCGATGGTGATATCACGAATATCGCCTTCCACAACCTCGACGGGCGTCGGCGCTTTGTAGGCATCGATATGGCGACGACAGCGTTCGACCATAGCTGAAGAGTTATCCACCGCCACAATTTTGCAGCCAGGGTGGGCAATGTTACGCCGGATAGAGAGCGTTGCCGCTCCAAGCGAGCAGCCGAGGTCATAAACCTGGGTGTCGGGCTGAACGAAGCGTTCAGCCAGCATGCCGATCATAGAAATGATATTGGAATAGCCGGGCACGGAGCGCTGGATCATATCCGGGAAGACTTCAGCAACCCGTTCATCAAAGGTCCAGTCGCCGAGGCTGGCAATCGGCGCGGAAAAAAGCGTATCGCGGTGAGACATAACGTTAAACCCGAAAAAACGAAAACGGCGTATTGTGCGCTAATGTAAGGAGAAAACCAACTCCCAGGGCATATACCACAGATTCGCGAGCACCATCAGCAACAGGGCACACCAGGTGGCGCTCATTCCGGAACGACGCCAGCTGAATAGCCGGTGGTGAAAACCGTAAGAGTGCATCAATCGTCCGGCAATCAGCAAAATACCGCAGACATGCACCATCCAGTTCTGCGCGCCATTCATCTCCATAAACAGCAGCAGAATGATGCCAATGGGCACATACTCTACGGCATTGCCGTGCACGCGGATAGCAACCTGCAGTTCGCTAAACCCTCCGTCACCATACCCGACGTGGTATTGCGTGCGCAGACGGACAACATCAAAAGAAAACTTAATAAGTAATAACGCACCCAATACCGCGTACAGCGCGCTGACCATACAAAAAACTCCCTTTCACTCTTTCAGATGGCTCCGCTTAGCATAGCAGGATATCAGAAAAGCGCGGTTTGCTGGGGAATTGACGGTGCGGCCCCGACCTCTGGCATCACCCGGCGTAAATCTTCCCAAAGCGTGCTGACCAGCTCCGGGGCCTGCGCGATGTCAGGGGTGTGGAGAAATAAATAAGGTGTTGTGGACTGACTCCATTTCGCTAAAGTCTGCAGCCAGATATCAAACAGCCGGTGATTGTGGGCCATGTCGTCGCTGCCGATAAAGCGCACCAGCGGATTGCCCGCTGTGACCACGGCATGAACCGGGAGTTTGGGCTTTTTACGTTGGGCGTCGATCATGGCTGGATTTCGCGCGACAGCGCTATGCACCGGGCGACTGTCGAGGATGGTTCGATTCACATTACGTTGATGCAGCCCGCGATTGAGCGCCTTTTCGGCGTCCCCTTTGGCGAAAAACTGCGGATGCCGCACTTCGACGCCATAGGTGAAATGTGTCGGCAGGGCATCGAGAAACTGCCACAGGGCGGGGAGATCGCCGGGGCCAAAGGTGGCGGGCAGTTGCAGCCAGTACTGGCCAATACGCGTTTCCAGCGGCGCCAGACGAGTAAAAAACTCGTGGCTTAAATCGTCGCAATGGCGCAGGGCGGCCTGATGCGAAATGGTGGCCGGAAATTTAAAGCAGAAGCGAAAATTATCGTGGGTTTGCTCATACCAACGGCTGACTATCTCCGCCTTCGGCAGGGCGTAAAGGGTCGTATTGCCCTCCACACAGTTAAAGTGGCGAGCATAGTCTTCAAGACTGGTGATGCCCAGACGCATCCACTTCGGGTGCGACCATTGCGGGAGCCCGATATAAATCATAAGGCGGCAAGAACGTCCTCGGTACTGCGCACGCGGGCGATGCGCGGGAAAATATGTGTCATGCTGCCCCGGTGCTGCTCGGTTGAGGCGGCGCTGCAGGCGTCTTCGACGATAACCAGGTTGAAGCCCAGCTCCCAGGCATTTCGCGCGGTGGACTCAACACCGATGTTGGTGGAGATGCCGCAGAGAATAATAGTATCAATACCGCGACGGCGTAGCTGCAGTTCGAGGTCGGTACCATAGAAGGCCCCCCACTGGCGTTTAGTGACCTCGATATCACTCTCGCGCTTGCCTAATGCTGCTGGCCAGTTCCACCAGTTTCCCGGCAATGTATGTGCGCCGGTCTGAGCATCAACCGGCTGCTTTAGCGCTTCGGCGAAATCAGCGGACCAGCCTACGCGGACCATGATGACCGGCGAGCCTTGCTGGCGGCACTTTTCGGCCAGCCGGGCTGCGCGCGTTACCACGTCATCGGCACGATGCGGTCCGCCGGCGAAGGGCAAAATTCCCTCTTGCAGATCGATGACAACGAGCGCTGTTTTTTTCGCATTGAGTTCTGACATGGTATCCCCGTATCTTCTTCTGTAGTTTGGCCGTTACAATACCGTCGTCGATCCGGCTCATGGGCAACAATTTTTGTTAATTTTTGTGAGCACAGGCAATAAGCGTACAGCAAAGCAACGTACAAACTGCGTCGGGCTTATCGTGCGGCGGAAATTCTATTATAATGACCGCCTTTTTTCATTCAGTTGTGACATTCAGCTAAAGCTGCGACTCCGTCGCCTGCGAGGCAGGCAACAATCCGCCTGCGGCTATGTTAAGGGATATCTCATGCGTACAGAATATTGCGGACAGCTACGTCTGTCCCACGTGGGGCAGCAGGTGACTCTGTGTGGTTGGGTCAACCGTCGTCGTGATCTTGGTAGCCTTATCTTCATTGATATGCGTGACCGCGAAGGCATCGTGCAGGTGTTTTTCGATCCGGATCGTGCGGAGGCGTTAAAGCTGGCTTCCGAACTGCGCAATGAGTTTTGCATCCAAATCACCGGTACTGTGCGTGCGCGTGACGAAAAAAACGTCAACAGCGAGATGGCCACTGGCGACATCGAAGTGCTGGCTTCTTCGCTGACGATCATCAACCGCGCAGAAGCACTGCCGCTTGACTCCAATCACGTCAACACCGAAGAAGCGCGACTGAAATACCGTTACCTGGACCTGCGTCGTCCGGAAATGGCTCAGCGTCTGAAAACCCGTGCGAAAATCACCAGCTTCGTGCGCCGCTTTATGGACGATCACGGTTTCCTCGATATCGAAACCCCGATGCTGACCAAAGCTACCCCGGAAGGCGCGCGCGACTATCTGGTTCCAAGCCGCGTTCACAAAGGCAAATTCTACGCCCTGCCGCAGTCTCCTCAGTTGTTTAAACAGCTGCTGATGATGTCCGGCTTTGACCGTTACTATCAGATAGTTAAATGCTTTCGTGACGAAGACCTGCGTGCGGACCGCCAGCCGGAATTCACCCAGATCGATGTCGAAACCTCCTTTATGACCGCGCCGCAGGTGCGGGAAGTGATGGAAAATCTGGTTCACAAGCTGTGGCTGGACGTGAAAGGCGTTGACCTGGGTGCTTTCCCGGTGATGACCTTTGCGGAAGCTGAGCGCCGCTACGGTTCTGATAAGCCGGATCTGCGTAACCCGATGGAGCTGGTCGATATTGCCGACCTGGTGAAGGCCGTCGAGTTTGCTGTCTTCTCCGGCCCGGCCAATGATGCCAAAGGGCGCGTCGCTGCGTTACGCGTGCCGGGCGGCGCGGCGCTGACCCGGAAACAAATTGATGAGTATGGCAAGTTCGTCCAGATCTATGGCGCCAAAGGCCTGGCGTATATGAAAGTCAACGAGCGTGCAAAAGGTCTTGAAGGCATCAACAGCCCGGTAGCGAAATTCCTCGATGCAGAGATTGTGGAAGCGATTCTTGCGCGCACCGGCGCTCAGGATGGTGACATGATTTTCTTCGGCGCGGATAACAAGAAAGTGGTTGCCGATGCGCTGGGTGCGCTGCGCCTGAAGCTGGGTAAAGACCTGAGTCTGACCGACGAAACCAAATGGGCGCCGCTGTGGGTTATCGACTTCCCGATGTTTGAAGATGATGGTGAAGGCGGCCTGACCGCGATGCACCATCCGTTTACTTCGCCGAAAGACATGACCGCGGATGAACTGAAGACCGCGCCGGAAACGGCGATTGCGAACGCCTACGATATGGTGATCAACGGCTACGAAGTGGGCGGCGGTTCCGTGCGTATCCACAATGGCGACATGCAACAGACCGTCTTCGGTATTTTGGGCATCAACGAACAGGAACAGCGTGAAAAATTCGGCTTCCTGCTGGACGCGCTGAAATACGGTACGCCGCCGCACGCAGGTCTGGCGTTTGGTCTCGACCGTCTGACCATGCTGCTGACCGGTACCGATAATATCCGTGACGTTATTGCTTTCCCGAAAACGACCGCAGCGGCCTGTCTGATGACCGAAGCGCCGAGCTTTGCTAACCCGGCTTCGCTGGGTGAGTTAGGTATCCAGGTTGTGGCGAAAGAGACAAAAGAGTCTCTGGAGAATAAGTAAGATGTCATTCAAGCTTCCCGTTTCCGTTCTGGTGGTCATTTATGCCGAAGATACGAAGCGGGTGCTGATGTTGCAGCGACGCGACGATCCCGCCTTCTGGCAGTCGGTAACCGGCAGCCTGGAAGCGGGCGAGAGCGCAGCGCAAGCCGCCGTGCGTGAAGTAAAGGAAGAGGTCGCGATTGATGTTGCTCATGAGCAACTGACCTTAATGGACTGTCAGCGCACGGTGGATTTCGAGATATTTTCTCATTTACGTCATCGCTACGCGCCGGGCGTTGAGCGCAATACGGAGTTTTGGTTCTGTCTTGCGCTCCCTCATGAGCGCCAGATTGTCTTCACGGAACATCTGGATTACCGCTGGGTCGATGCGGCAGAGGCCGCCGCCTTGACCAAGTCGTGGAGTAACCGGCAGGCGATTGAAGAATTTGTAATTAACGCCGACTAATCTTCCCGGCCATTTGCAGGTCGAAAGGCTGCGGGAAGCAGGCATTTTTGGAGAGTTTTTTATGGCAGGTCATAGTAAATGGGCCAACACCAAACACCGTAAAGCGGCACAGGATGCTAAGCGCGGTAAGATCTTTACTAAAATCATTCGTGAGCTGGTTACCGCAGCGCGCCTGGGCGGCGGCGATGTCGCTTCCAACCCGCGTTTGCGTGCGGCAGTGGATAAAGCGCTGTCCAACAACATGACCCGCGATACGCTGAACCGTGCTATCGCTCGTGGCGTAGGCGGCGACGAAGACGCGAACATGGAAACCATCATTTATGAAGGTTATGGCCCAGGCGGCACCGCGGTCATGGTTGAATGTCTGAGTGACAACCGCAACCGTACCGTTGCCGAAGTGCGTCACGCTTTCAGTAAAACCGGCGGCAACCTCGGTACCGATGGTTCCGTGGCCTATCTGTTCAGCAAAAAAGGGGTGATCTCTTTTGAAGCGGGTGACGAAGATGTCATCATGGAAGCCGCGCTGGAAGCCGGTGCGGAAGACGTCGTGACCTATGACGATGGCGCGATTGACGTGTACACCGCGTGGGAAGAGATGGGCGCGGTGCGTGATGCGCTGGAAGCGGCTGGCCTGAAGGCTGATGCGGCCGAAGTATCGATGATTCCGTCGACCAAAGCGGATATGGATGCGGAAACTGCGCCTAAGCTGCTGCGTCTGATCGATATGCTGGAAGACTGTGACGACGTGCAGGAAGTGTATCATAACGGCGAGATCTCTGATGAGGTCGCGGCAACGCTGTGATCCCCGTTATTTTTCAGCTTGCGGAGGCGTGGGTTCTCTCCGGCCGCGTGGTTGCTCTCCGCGCCCGGGGATGTTCTGCACGACGCGCCGGTGAGCTGAAATCTTCAGGGCGTTCTTTTGCGTTAAACGGAGGTGCGTGATGGCAATTATTCTCGGTATTGACCCGGGGTCACGCATTACCGGTTATGGCGTGATTCGGCAAGTCGGGCGGCAGCTGAGCTACCTTGGCAGCGGCTGTATCCGAACCAAAGCCGACGATTTACCGTCACGTCTGAAGCTGATTTACGCGGGTGTGACGGAAATTATCACCCAGTTTCAGCCGGACTATTTCGCCATTGAGCAGGTGTTTATGGCGAAAAACGCCGACTCAGCACTGAAGCTGGGGCAGGCGCGCGGCGTGGCGATTGTCGCGGCGACGAATCAGGACCTTCCGGTCTTTGAGTACGCCGCGAGGCAGGTGAAGCAAACCGTGGTCGGCATCGGCAGCGCGGAAAAAAGCCAGGTGCAGCACATGGTGCGCACGCTGCTTAAACTTCCCGCCAACCCCCAGGCGGACGCGGCGGATGCGCTGGCTATCGCTATTACCCATTGCCACGTCAGTCAGAATGCGGCTCAGATCAGCGAGACGCGGCTCAACCTGGCGCGTGGGCGCTTACGATAACCTCAAATCAGGCTGGATATTCATCCAGCCTTTTTTTATGATACCGCAGATACTTTAGCCCTTAACGCAGGAGCTCCATGTGATAGGCAGACTCAGAGGCATCGTTCTCGAAAAACAACCCCCGCTTGTATTACTGGAAACGGGAGGCGTGGGCTATGAAGTGCATTTGCCAATGACCTGTTTTTATGAACTGCCGGATGTGGGTAATGAGGCCATCGTTTTTACCCATTTTGTCGTTCGCGAAGATGCGCAACTGCTCTATGGTTTTAATAACAAGCAGGAGCGCACGCTGTTCAAAGAGCTGATTAAAACCAACGGCGTCGGACCAAAGCTGGCGTTGGCGATTCTCTCCGGTATGTCGGCACAGCAGTTTGTTCACGCCGTAGAGCGTGAGGAGCTGGCTGCCCTGGTGAAACTGCCGGGGATCGGTAAGAAAACCGCAGAGCGTCTGATCGTGGAAATGAAAGACCGGTTTAAAGGTCTGCACGGCGATCTGTTTACGCCGGCGGCGGATCTGGTGCTGACGTCACCTGTTGGCCCGTCTGATGATGATGCTGAGCAGGAAGCGGTTGCTGCGCTGGTGGCGCTGGGCTATAAACCTCAGGAGGCCAGTCGGATGGTGAGTAAAATCGCGCGCCCGGATGCCAACAGTGAAATGCTAATTCGCGAAGCGCTCCGCGCCGCGTTGTGAGGTAAGGGATGATTGAAGCAGACAGGCTGGTATCGGCAGACAGCGCCGGGTTTGAAGAGACGGCCGACCGCGCAATCCGCCCGAAATTGCTGGCAGAGTATGTCGGTCAACCGCAGGTGCGTTCGCAAATGGAGATTTTTATCCAGGCGGCAAAGCTGCGCGGGGACGCGCTCGATCACCTGCTGATCTTTGGTCCTCCGGGGTTGGGAAAGACGACGCTGGCAAATATCGTTGCCAATGAGATGGGCGTCAACCTGCGAACCACCTCCGGTCCGGTGCTCGAAAAGGCGGGCGACCTGGCCGCCATGCTCACCAATCTTGAACCCCACGACGTGCTGTTCATTGATGAAATACACCGCCTTTCACCGGTCGTGGAGGAGGTGCTGTATCCGGCGATGGAAGACTATCAACTGGATATTATGATCGGCGAAGGGCCGGCGGCGCGGTCGATCAAAATCGATCTGCCGCCGTTTACCCTGATTGGCGCCACGACGCGGGCGGGGTCGTTAACCTCGCCGCTGCGTGACCGCTTCGGCATCGTACAGCGGCTGGAATTTTATCAGGTTGCTGACCTGCAGAATATCGTCAGCCGCAGCGCTCGCTACATGGGACTGGAAATGAGCGACGAAGGTGCGCTGGAGGTGGCCCGGCGCGCGCGCGGTACGCCGCGAATCGCCAACCGCCTGCTGCGACGGGTTCGTGACTTTTCCGAGGTGCGCCATGATGGCACCATTTCGCTGGAGATTGCTGCTCAGGCGCTGGACATGCTGAATGTTGATGCGGAAGGGTTCGACTATATGGATCGCAAACTGCTGCTTGCGGTCATTGATAAATTCTTCGGCGGCCCCGTCGGCCTGGATAATCTGGCGGCGGCGATTGGCGAAGAGCGGGAAACTATCGAGGATGTTCTGGAACCGTATCTGATCCAGCAAGGCTTTTTGCAGCGAACTCCACGAGGGCGCATGGCGACGGTGCGCGCCTGGAATCACTTCGGCATCACGCCGCCGGAAATGCCATAACCTGGCTCCCGGCAGGCGAGCTGGCGCCGCGTCCAGACCGGGCAGAGATGACGACCCCGGTCGACCCGTCATGACCGGGGAAGAGGGGGACGACTCAGGCTGCGGATTTTTTCATCATACTGAAGATAAACAGCAGTGCGGCGCACAGCACCACGGACGGGCCAGCCGGGGTGTCGTAAAACGCGGAGAAGGTCAGTCCGCCAGTGACTGCCAGAATCCCCACCCCAACGGCTGTCGCAGCCATCTGCTCAGGCGTACGGGCAAAGCGGCGCGCCGTAGCGGCAGGAATGATCAGCAGTGAGGTAATAATCAATGCGCCGACGAACTTCATGGCGACGCCAATGGTCAGCGCGGTGACCAGCATCAGCAGCAGTTTGACCCGCTGTAGCTTCACGCCATCGACAAAGGCGAGATCGGGGCTGATGGTCATCGACAGCAGATTGCGCCACTGCCAGAGCAGGATGGCCAGCACAATCACCACGCCAATGGCGATAGAGATCAAATCTGCCGGTGTCACCGCCAGTAAATCGCCAAACAGATAGGCCATCAGGTCGACGCGAATATTCGACATCAGGCTTACTACCACCAGACCCAGCGACAATGCGCTATGCGCCATAATTCCCAGTAAGGTATCGAGCGCCAGATGCGGGCGCTTTTCCAGCCATACCAGGCCGCCTGCCAGCATTAAGGTCACGGCGATCACCGCAT
>NZ_JBCNNS010000053.1:0-28143 GCF_039594335.1 Raoultella sp. | reverse complement strand
GCCGGAGGATGTGCTTCGCTGCCCTGGGTCACAGCGATCGGCTCCATCGGCAGGATCTGCGGGAACATCAGCGGATTGCGCGTCCAGACGATCATCGCCACAGTTTGCAGCAGCACCGAGACGCCGATCCCGGAGATCAGCGGTGCCAGGCGCGGGGCGTTGCGCAGGCGGCGGTAGGCAAAGCGTTCGACCGCCATCGCCAGCAGGGCGCAGACCATCATCGCCAACAACAGCGCCAGCCCGAGCTGCGCCAGCGGCGGCAGATTGGGGAAATGGGCGTTCAGCGCGTTCATCCCGGAAAGGGTGGTCAGCGCGCCGACCATCAGAATATCGCCGTGGGCAAAGTTAATAATGCGCAGGATGCCGTACACCATGGTATAGCCGAGCGCGATCAGGGCGTAGATGCTGCCGAGCATAACCCCGTTGATGATTTGTTGTATGAGTGTGTCCAACTGATTTTTCCGACAAGATGCTCAAATAAGAGCTACCATCCAATAAATGAATTAAATTGTAAAATACGCATATATTCTTTCTTATGATAAATGCATTTTTAACTATCTTTTTGATTTTAAAAAAATTAAATAATGCATCGAATGGTGAAATACGCTAAGAAAATCAACATATGAAAAAAACAGAACAATCAGAAGGGCCGGTTAGTTGGTCGGAGAGTACTCTGGCCAACGATCCGCCGCTGCGGGCGGTGCGCGCCTTCGAGGCCATAGCGCGTCTGGGGAGTGTGACTCTGGCGGCGCAGGAGCTGGCGATTTCGCCCTCGGCGGTAAGCCATCAGTTGAAGGTGTTGGAGGGCTATTTGCAGATTCCTCTCACCGAACGGCAGGGGCGGCGACTGACCCTCAGCCAGCAGGGGCGGGAATATTATCGCTCGATCCGCGCGGCGTTTAACGTGCTGCGCCAGGCCACCGAACATCTGGTCGATCAGGTGCAAACCCAGCAGGTGACGATCAGCCTGATCCCGCTGTTTGGCATGGGGTGGTTTATTCCGCGCCTGTCGTCGTTTGTGCACGCGAATCCGCATACCGAAATCAACGTGGTCTACGCTAACCACCGCAACTACCTGAGCGACGCTTCCGATATGTCGATCCGTTTTGGCAACGGTCACTGGGCGGGCTATCAAAGCGAAAAGCTGATTTCCGGCAAAATGGTGCCGGTATGCAGTCAGGCCTTTCTGCGTCTGCATGGGCATATTGAGACCCCGGAGCAGCTATTGCAGATGCCGCTGCTGCACGACGAGGAGCGCACGACGTGGAACCAGTGGTTTATGCAGCAGGGGGTTAAGCGTCCGCCGCGCTCGACGGGGGCGCTATTTGAGGATGGCCTGCTGACCCTGGCGGGGGTACAGACGGGGCTGGGCTGCGCACTGATGCGCGAGCCGCTGATCGCCCCTTACCTGAAGAGCGGCGAGCTGGTGAAAATCTTCGATGCGGCAATAGATGATGGCCGGGATTATTATCTTTGCGTGCGTCAGGATAGCGATATGACCCCCAACGGCAAGCTATTACAGAACTGGCTGCGCCAGCAGGCCCTCGGTTGATCTTCACTTAAGAATTGACCCAATCCAGCTCGCACTTTTGTCCGCTCGCCGTTGTCATTGGCAATCAGGGCTTCGGTTTTCCGCTGAAATAGCCCATTTTTATGATGGCGCGCGACCGGGAAAACAGGCAAGACCAAAACAGAAAGACTCTCCTGCCAAGGGGCGCGTTTCTGTTCTGGCCCTTGTTTTGCCTGAGTCCTTTCATTTTTGAAGATACGCCAGAAGAGATGAGGAGACGACGAAAGTAGTGGCGTCGAGGCCTTCGATGCCGCGTCATTTGAACGCGGCAAGGTAAATTGCCTGCTGAATATCCGCTTTACGTGTTTCGATGATCTTTTTTAAACACCCTGCGAATCAAGGATGCCGTATCTGCAACGTCGCGGGCAGGTAGCGCTGTAGCGGCTCGGGCGTATTGCCGTCGATCAACTGGCTTATCAGATCGTAGCAGTGCCAGGCCAGCTGGCGGTTGTCCTGCTGCACGGTATCGATACGCAGCGACAGCGAATCATACAGATAGTGATCGTCAAAGCTCGCCAGATGAATCGCGGAATCCAGCAAGTGGTGCTGGCTCATATAACGCAGCACCCCTTCCAGCAGGCCACAGGCGGCGGTGAACAGTGCCTTCGGCGGTCGCCCGAGACGCGCGCAGAGTGCGGCGAACATCTCGTAGCCGGAGCTTGGGTGATAGTTGCCGTTAATCACCCACTCTGGACGCAGTTCGACACCGGCATTTGCCAGCCCCTGGGTAAACCCGGCCAGACGATCGCGGGAGGGCGACAGACGCGGCTGCCCTCCGAGAAACCAGAACTCGTCGCGATGCTGAGGCGCAATACGGGAAATCAGGTCCGCTGTCGGGCTGATGGAGTCGGTCATCACCAGCGGTAGCGTGCTGTCGTTGGGATAGCGGTCAAACAGCACCACCGGCAGCTGTTCGCTGAGCTTGAGGTAATCGGCGTCGTTGTGCATGCAGGAGGCGACGATCAGCCCGTCAACCTGGCGGGCAATCATATTATTGACCACCATGCTCTCCTGACCGGGGTTTTCGTCGGTACAGGAGATCAGCAATTGAACGCCCGCCTCGCGGCAGAGCATTTCCAGCTCGTGCGAGAAGACGGCAAACCCGTAGTTGGTGATTTCAGGTACCACCAGGCCGATGGTATGGCTGCGATTATCACGCAGCGAGCGGGCGTGGATACTGGGCTGATAATGTTGTTCGCGGGCGATCGCCTTCACGCGCTCACGCGTTTCCTGCGCCACGCGTAGCTCTTTGCCACGACCGTTCAACACCAGGCTGGCGGTGGCTTTCGAGACACCCGCCAGCTCAGCGATATCTTTAATGGTAACGCGTTTGGTTTTCATCACGACAACATGCGCCTGAAAGCAAAACGCTTATTCTATCATGCATGGCTCCAGCGACCAGTAGCAGAATGTTACCGGCGTCGCGCCGCTGAAAACCAGCTGCGCCGGATAGTCCGGGAAGATACGGCTGCTCATTACCCCTTCGCCGTCGTTAATGAAAATCTCCACGCTCGACCGGTCGATAAAAATTCGCAGCGAGCGGACTTCGCCGCGCCAGTAACGATAGAACATCTCGTCGTTGGCGAGGCTGCGTCGCGCCAGGCGGATTCCGCTGACATCGCGCTCAAGGGTTAACGCGCCGCCGAAATCGAGGCGTAATACATCGTCGCTGGCGGTATTGAGGGCGATTTCCATCGGTGCCAGCGGCAGAGCGCTGCCCTGCCAACCGCAGGCTTCACCGCGCAAAGCGGTCAGTTCGCGCAGCGGGCGCTGAAAAAGTCTTCCGTCCACCCACTCCAGCTCGCGTAGGCAGGTCATTTGGTGGATCCAGCCGTTGGCAAGCGTCGGCTGGCGCATCTCCTCGCCGTCCGGTACCCCCATCCAGCCGACCAGCAGCCGGCGGCCGTCGCTAGTGTGCATGGTTTGCGGAGCGTAAAACTCAAACCCGGCATCCAGCTCGTGCAACGCGCCGTGCCTGAAGGTGGCGCTGGAGTAATCGAAGCCACCGGCCATCCATACCGCCGGATAGGTGTTGAGGTAGCGCTCTTTCTCGCGGGTGATCCCCTGCGGGCAACAAATAAGAATATGCTGGTCGCCAAGCGGGAACAGGTCCGGACACTCCCACATATAACCGGCATCGTGCAGTCGGTTGATGTCGGCCCCGGCGATTTCGCCTTCGTTGGTCCATTGATGGAGGTCCACAGAGCTGAACAGCAGCACCTTGCCGCGTTTTTGTCTATCCTGGGCGCCCAAAACCATGTACCAGCGGTCTTCATGCTGCCACACTTTTGGATCGCGCACGTGGCCGGTATAGCCCTCTGGCAGCGGCAGGACCGGCCCCCGCTTGCTGAAGGTGCCGTCGGGATTTTCCGTCGCCAGGCATTGCCAGGCGGTCCGACCGCCATCGTCAAACTTGACGTTGCCGGTGTAGCACAGAGTCAGCATCCCGTTGTTATCCACCGCGCTGCCTGAGTAGCAGCCGTTGCGGTCATACTCTTCGTCCGGCATCAGCGCAATCGGTTCATGCTGCCAGTGCAACAGATCGGCAGAACTCCAGTGCCCCCAGCATTTGAACTTATGGTCGCAGGCGAGCGGGTTCCACTGATAGAACAAGTGATAGCGCCCGGCAAATTCGACAAAGCCGTTGGGGTCGTTCATCAGGCCGGTCACCGGCGCATGGTGCCAGCGGGGATAGTGGCTATCGGCCAGCGCGCGCGGCTGGCCTTGCATAACGGCCTGCAAAATCGCAGGCAGTCGTGATGGAAGTGACATTATTCCGCGTCCGTTTTGTATTTCAGCAGCAGGGAGACGATGAAGGCTACGCCGAAGGCGATGACCATCCCGATAATGTAGTTCAGCAGCGAAGTGGCTTGCACGATAGCCAGACCGGGAATGGCCGTCAGGCCGACTGCGGTCATGTAGACGTGCATGGAGACTACCCACGCGCCGCCCGCCGCACCGCCGATCAGCGCCGCAATAAATGGCTTCATAAAACGTAAGTTGATACCAAAAATCGCTGCTTCGGTGATGCCCAGCATAGCGGAAAACGCCGATGGCAGGGCAATGGCTTTGATTTTGATATCTTTGGTTTTAAACCACACCGCCAGACAAGCTCCGCCCTGGGCAACGTTGGCCATCGCCCAAATCGGCAGCAGGAAGTTGACGCCGATGGACGGGTTGCCCAGTAGCCCGGCTTCGATAGCGTGGAAGCTGTGGTGAATACCGGTAATCACAATCACCGAATAGAGACCGCCAAACAGCAGCCCGGCCAGCCAGCCGGCGTGACTAATCAGGGTGCTCAGAACAAACGAAATGCCGTCACCCAGCGCGCGACCGGCTGGGCCGATAATCAGCAGCGCGATAAAGCCGGAAATAATCACCGTCAGGAATGGGGTCAGGATCAGGTCCAGCGCATCGGGAATCAGGCGGCGCAGTTGCTTCTCAACGATGCTCATAAACCACACCGCCAGCAGTACCGGGAACACCGTACCCTGATAACCGATCATGGCAATCTCGAGGCCGAAGAAGTTCATGGTATGGAAACCGGCGGCCACGCCCCAGGCGTTGGTGAGCGCCGGGTGGGTCAGAATGCCGCCAAGCGTCGCGCCGAGATAGGGGTTACCGCCAAATTCGCGGGCGGCGGTAAAGCCAATCAGGATCGGCAGTATAATAAACGCCGCCGAGCTGCACATATCCAGCATGATGTAGATGGCGTTGCCCGGGTCAACCCAGCCGTAGGTTTTCACCATCCCGAGCAGACCCATCAGCAGGCCGGAGGCGACGATAGCCGGGATAATCGGTACGAAGATGTTCGACAGCAGGCGAGCGATACGCTGGAAAGGATTAAGCTTTTTCGCCGCGATATTGGCGGCTTCCGATTTGCTGGATTCGCTAATCCCTGCCGCCTGGATAAAGGCGGCATAGACTTTATTCACCACCCCGGTGCCAAAAATAATTTGCATTTGTCCGGCGTTACGAAAACATCCTTTTACGCCTTCAACTTTGCCGATAGCCTGCTGGTCGGCGAGCGCATCATCGACCAGCACCAGACGCAGGCGCGTGGCGCAGTGCGCGGCGCTGGCGATGTTTTCCTTGCCTCCCAGAAGTGGAAGCAGCGAGCGGGAAATCTGTTCAAAATCCATAGTACCCTCTGAATGCGTAATAATTTTTGTGTTGTCGTCCCGAGTTTACGGGGGAGCAGTCTCTGCGTCGTTATTGTGTCCGGGGCGATGACCGGCTCGCCGCCGCCCCGGTTTTTCTGGCCTCAGGCGTTAGCCGTCAGAACCAGGTTTCCATTTGCATACCGAACGACCATTCGCCGCCCGATTTAAAACCGCTGCTGCCTAAAGCATCATCGCTGGCGTAATTATCCAGTTTTTTGCTCCAGTCCATCCACGAGGTGTAGAGGCGGATCTCCGGACGGCTGAAGAAATCACCGATGCTACCGACCTTAAAGGTGGGAGCGAAGGTGAGTTTATAGAAGCTACCGTTCACCGCATTGCGATCGTTGTAGCCTTCGGGTTTGAGATCCATGTACTGATAGCTGCCTTCGTAAGCGAGGGCGAAGTTCTGAGTTATCTCCTGAATCAGACGCACGTTGAGCGTTGCCCACTGGTAACTGTCGCCATCGACATAGCGATCTTTACTGCTCTGAGCCAGTACCGCCGGGGCGATAAACCAGTTCTCACTGAGCGGCGTGGTGCCGTAGCTGTCGAAGCGCCAGGTATTTGCTCCCGGACGCAGCGCCCCGTCGGAACCCACGCCTTTCACTTCTGCGCCTAGCCCATGGCCATAGAGCAGGGCCGTTTTGCTGATCCCTTCACGCAGGCCGTAAAAGCTGTCGTTGTGCAAACCGAGCAGCGTATGCACCCCGGTATTTGCCGCATCGCCTTTGACCAGATTACCGTTGGTATCTTTACGCTCGTCATTATCTTTAGCCCGCATCCCGCTGACCATCACCTGCACCGGGCCGATGAAGTTGTTCATGCTGAGGATGTAGTTCTGCACGCTATTGCTCGAATCAGCAATATCGCCGAAGTTGCGCCCATATAAAGAGAAGTTACTCCGCAGGCTGTCGTTCCACTTCACGTCATAAATGCCACCGCCGGTCCCGGCGAGGAATACGACGTCGGAGTCGACCCAGTGAATATCAAAGTTGTCGCGGTCAAAGCGTTTCCCGGCCCACAGGGTTGAACCTTTGAAGGGGCCCTCGAAGGTAGGCAGATTCCCCAGTTCGACGAAGGCCTGACGCACGTTCAAATTGCTGCTGCTTGCTGTCCAGTCGTTGTAGGTGGTTTGACCGTCGGCCACCATCACTTTGAAGCGCGTCGTTGCCCCGTTATCCAGCGTCTGCTTATGTTCAAGGTTCATTTCGACATAGGTGTCGGCCTGGTTCCCCAGACGACCGATGGCCCCGCCGGTTTCCCCCGCTGGTGTCATGTAGGCACCAGATTTGGTACTGGCGGCGGAGTCATTCATTATTACGCCGGAACGAGCGTAGCCGTGGAACTCAAAGCCGTTTTTATCGTCGGCTTTTTTCTCCAGCTTCGCGGTACGTTGCGCCACTTCCTGGGTCGTATCCTGGGTTTTTTGCTGCTGCGTGCTGAGCTGCTGGACTTTTTTCTCCGCCGACTCAGCGCGATTTTCCGCAGTTTGCGCCCGATTTTCCGCATCCTGCAGGCGTTTCTCCAGTGCTATCAAACGAGCTTCAATACTACTGAGATCCGTTTGCGCATGAGCTGAGGCTGCGCCGGTTAGCAAAGTAATAAGAACCGCAAGTGTGCTTTTTTTATACATGTTTGTTGCATCCCAAACGTAAAGTTGAAATTAGTAAATTTTTGCTAAACCGGTTTAGGCGCTATGTTAATCATGACCTTTAACATTTTGAAAATGATTTTGCTAAACCGGTTTAATAATTGTGATGGATGCAACAAACTGGGCCGCACAGGGCGGCCTTAAAGATTAAAACTGGCGATCAAGATCGCACTGGTACGGCAAAGCGGTCATCGCGCCTTTCGCCGTTGTCGCTAATGCACCGCAGGTTTGCGCCAGAGTGAGGGTGGGTTCCAGTGCATTGATATCGGTCGGCATCCCGTTGGCGGCAAGGCTGGCGAGCAGTCCCGCGACAAAAGCGTCGCCCGCGCCCGTGGTGTCCACGCTGACGACAGGCCTGGCGCTGAAGTGAGTAAACTGCTGCTGGAACGCGGCAAGTACGCCGGCTTTCCCCTGTGTCACCAGCAGTAATTCAGGCTGGTAGCGCTCGGTAATGCTGGCGATTCCGTGCGCTAAATCATCACTACCACTGATGAATATCAGTTCCTCTTCTGAGAGTTTGACCACGTTTGCCTGGCGCAGAGCACGATCGAGGCAAGCATGCAGCAGGTCCAGGTCCTGCCAGAGGTCGGGGCGAATATTGGGATCAAAGCTGACTCGACCGCCGGCTTGTTTGATTCTCTCCATCGCCGCGAAAGTGGTGCTGCGACTGGGTTCCGCACTGAGGGCAATGGAGCAGACGTGTAGCCACTGGTTGGCGGAAAACTGCGGCAGGTCTTCTTCTTCCAGGAACAGGTCCGCGCTGGGTCGCACCATAAAGGTAAACGTTCTTTCGCCCTGATCGTCAAGGTCAACGACCACAGTGGAGGTACGGTGCTGGCCGTCGAGGCACATATGGCTGACGTCGACCTGCTCTTGTTGCAGGGTATGGCGCATAAAGCGGCCAAATGGGTCATCGCCGACGCGCCCGATAAACCCACTGTTGCCGCCAAGGCGGGCGATACCTACCGCCACGTTAGCCGGCGCGCCGCCGGGACACTGCAACAGCCGACCTTCGCTTTCCGGCAGTAGATCCACCACCGCGTCTCCCAGAACCCAAACTTTTGCATTCATGCTGAAAATTCCCCATAGCTAAACTTAATTAAACCGGTTTAGCACATTAAAGCATAGCGACAGAATGAGGGGAACGTCACATTTGGAAAAGTGCGAGCCAAGGCATAAAAACGAGAGCTGGTTGGCAAAAGCGCAATAATTCAGAAGCGCGGGAGGCCGGTGGTATTGCGCAGCACCGCTTCCGGATTGTGTACAGGATTCCGTTCACCGCCACCCCGTAGAAAATGAATTACCGATGCCCGTGAACGGGTAAAGGGGGAGAAAACCGTCTCCCCTTATACAATCCCACGGTCCCGCGAAGAAATCGGTACAGAGCACTGCGCTCACCTTCGGGGCCTCAGCCTGCGGGTGCCAGGGCATCGCTGTGAGTAGGGCTGTTTCAGGATGATGTTAGCCGCCGCCCGTACTTTATCCCGGGTCACGGCGCGATGCGCCTTACCCGGGCTACCGTCCCGCATACGGCGGTGACCCTGTGGCCCCGGTAAGCGTAGCGCCAGGGCACCTAAACGCCGGCCACCAGCCCATCAATAATCACCTGCATCACCCCTTGAGAACAAGGCTCGATACGCCCGCTCACGCCGTAAACCGCAGCCAAAGATTGTGGAGTAATCACCTCGGCTGGCGCACCGTCTCCCAGCAGTTGCCCCTCTTTCAGCATCAGCACATGATCCGCATGGCGCAGGGCGATATTGATATCGTGTATCACCACCAGCGTGACGATGTTGCGTTTCTGCGTTTCTTTACGCACCAGATCCATAACGTGGAACTGATAGTTCAAATCCAGTGCGCTGAGCGGCTCATCCAGCAGGAGTAATGACGGCTGACGGATAAGCGACTGGGCCAGGCCGACGAGCTGTTTTTGCCCGCCGGAAAGCTGGTCCAGGTAGCGTAACGCCAGATGCTCAATACCTAACTGGCGCAGCAAGGACATCACTTCCGCTTCGCTATCTGAACGGACATTTCCGGCAGCGTGCCGGGCGACGATAATCGACTCCAGTACGTGCAGATGCACGCCCGCAGGCAGCGTTTGTGGTAGATAGACCACTTTTTCCGCCCGCCGGGCGAACGGCAGCGCCAGCAGGTTTTCCCCGGCCAGCGACAATTCGCCCGTTGACGGGCCAAGTCCTGCCATAGCCCGCATTAGCGTGGATTTTCCGCTGCCGTTAGGGCCGAGAAGCGCGGTAATTTTGCCGCGCGGGAGATGGGGGACATTCAGATCGCGAATGACCTGGCGTTTCGGATAACCGGCGTTGAAATGACCAAGCGCCAGCCCCGATTCCGCTAAGGTATGCAGGCTCATACGTTCCCCCGATGGCGTAAAATAATACTCAGGAAGAAAGGAACGCCCACCAGTGAGGTGACGATCCCCACCGGGATGATCGCCCCAGGCAGCAAATTTTTCGACGCCACTGAGGCGAGTGACAACACCAGGGCGCCAGTCAAGGCGCTGGCGGGGAGATAAAAGCGGTGATCCTCACCAAACACCAGGCGTGCGATATGTGGCGCGACGAGGCCGATAAAGCCGATTGGGCCAACGAAAGCCACCGACAGAGCCGATAAGATGCTGATTCGCAACAGCGTGGTCAGGCGCAGGCGACGGACGTTGATGCCAAAGCTGATAGCCCGGTCTTCGCCGAGACGCAGCGCGGTCAGCTTCCAGGCATTGAGCATGGAAAGCGGCATCACTACCGCCAGCACGACAAATAAAATCCCCACCTTTTGCCATGAGGCGCGATCGATACTGCCCATGGTCCAGAATACCAGCCCCTGCAGCGTGTCCTCATTGGCCACAAACTGCAGCATCGACACCAGGGCGTTAAAGGTAAAGACCAGCGCGATACCAAATAAAATGACTCCGGAAGTGGCGACCTGGGTCCAGCGGGTCACGCCGTCCAGCAACACGGCGGCGAGCAGGGCAAACAGAAACGCGTTTGTGGAGATAAACCACTGATCCGGAATGCCGGGAATCCCCATCCCCAGCACGATAGCCAGCGCCGCGCCGAACGCCGCCGCCGAGGAGACGCCGAGGGTAAAAGGGCTGGCGAGCGGGTTATTGAGGATAGTTTGCATCTCGGCGCCAGCCAGCCCCAGCGCAAGGCCAACCACTACCGCCATCAGCGCGTAGGGCATACGAATATCCCAGACAATGACCCGCGTTCCGGCCGCTGCGCTACCGGGGTCGGTCAGGGTTTGCCACAGGGTATGCAGCGACATGCCTGACGGCCCAAGCATGAAGTCGAGTAGCAGCGAGGCAACAATCAGCAGCAGCAATAGCAGCATCAAGACGATACGGCGACGCAGAATTCGCCGGTAGTGCGCCCTGACGCTGTCGGCACCGGCGTTCAGCGTGCCGACAGCGGGTTCAGTGGTTGAACTCATGTCGATTACTCTCCCTGTTTCCAGGAAAAGACGAACGGCAGGTCCGGCAGGGAGGTGAAGCGGCGCACGATCTCGTGATACGTCTCATCGGGATTCAGCGTGGTAAATGCCTGCGGATAGATATCTTTTGCCAGATATTCCATGCCGACGACATTCCACGGATGGTTGTAGAAATGGTGGTAAACCCCATAGGCCCGCTGCGCTTTTACCGCCGGGATATCGCTGACGCCGGTTCGTGACAGCAGCGCTTCGCCCTGGGTGTTAACCTCCTGCTGGCTGACCTGATAGCCTAAGGGCAGGACCCGGCTGTTGCCGCGTTTCGAACCGGTCATGATGTAGGCATCGGGCTTCATGCTGATAATTTTTTCCAGTGAAACGAAACCGGAGGCGCCGGGCAGGACCTGCGAACCAATATTGGTGGCGCCAACGGCTTCCACCAGTCCCCCCCAGCCGCTGTGTCCGTGAGTAAAGCAGCAGGCGTCGCTATTGCCGGCGAGCGCTTCGACGAAGACCGTGGCTTTCGGGGAGAGGGTGGCCGTTTTCTGCTCGATCGCCTGCAGGTGTTGCCGATAGAAATCGGTATAGGCTTTGGCGTTGCTCTCGCGGTTGAGCACCTGGCCTAACAGATCGATGCTGGGGGCGGTATCGCGGGCAGGATTGACCTCATAATCCACAAATAACACCGGAATATTCAGCGCGCTAAGCTTGCTGATAACCCCACTTTCGGTGAGCGCCGGCTTGGCGCGTAGCTGCGCAATCATCAGGTCGGGCTGGCGGGAGAGGACGCTTTCCAGGTCAATGTTGCCTTTGTCGCTAAAGCCCATATCGAGAATCGCCGCCGACTGCGGCCACTTCTGTTGCAACATTTTCCAGGTCGCAACATCTTGTTTTTTCGCCAGATTGTTCCAGGCTACAACGCGTTTAAACGGGTTGTCCCGGTCCAGCAGCGCCAGCGACATGAGATCTCGTCCGTCCTGCAGGATGATGCGTTGGGGTTCATGCTGGAGCGTTATCTGACGGCCATCAAGGTCGGTGACCGTGAGGGGATATTGCGTTGCGTGGCTGATAGCGGGGATCGAGATTAACCCAGTAAGAATGAGTGAACTTACTGATTTTCTTGCCATAATTTGAGTTCCGTGTGTGTGCTTATAATATAATGATTTTGATAATTATTCTCGTATAAAAATAAATGACAAGTATATGAAATAGAAATTTCATAAGTTGTAACAACTTACTGGAATTTTCTGCTGTATCCTGGATAGAGGGGTAGTGAGTCTGAAAACGGGGATAAAGAGACGTTTCTGGTTTTAAGAACTATCCCTAAAGTCATGATCGGAATATTGTGTCATGCTGTTGATGACTCATAACATTAAGCACGTTAGAGAGGATATGATGAAAAAAGCAATGATTGCGTTATCTGCGATTCTGGTAGCAGCCCCTGTTTTTGCTGCGACAACACACGCAACTGATGATACCGTCGCGGCGGCCCATGAAGGGGCGAACACGGCGAAAGAAAAACTGCACCAGGCTCAGAACGAGGGCAAGGAGCTGAAGCTGAAATCCAAACACGCAGCGCAAGGTAAAAGCGATAGCGTGGGCAGCCAGGTGAGCGAAGGCGCTCAAAAAGCCTGGAATAAGACCAAAGAAGGCACGGAGAAGGGTTGGGATAAGACCAAAGAAGGGACGGAAAAAGGCTGGAATAAAACCAAAGCCGCCACCGAAAAAGGCTGGGATAAAACGAAGCAAGGTGCTGAAGAGCTGAAAAATAAAGTCACCGAATAATCCCGGTAGCGTTGTAAAAAAAGGTCGCGAAAGCGGCCTTTTTTTGCGCCTCACTCTGCGCCATTTTCATACAGATCTCTTTGCCGGTGCGGAGACCTTTAGCCAGGCCCTGGGCGCTGCCAAATCCCAATACCAGAATTTTGTGGCTGTTGCTGGCAAATACGGTATAACCATCGGCGCGCCGGATAACGCTACGGGCTTCCGGGCAGAGTGAACAGGCGCGGGTTCAGCGTTTCGCTGCGTATTTTTTTGCATACTGACATGCTGCTGGCTGGCGGTATCGCCCTGGGCGCTACCACCGGCCAACGCCAGCGCTGACGCCAGTAAAAGCGCCAGATATTTCATATTTGGGTTCGACGCTATTCTGCGTCCATCTGATGGCGCGAGTTTATTTTTCCGTGGGTGCCTCAGGGGGCGTTACAAATCATCTGCAGGTACGCCATCATGCTTCCGCTGCGCGCGCTATCTGCCTGCTCACTGCCCGCAACATGGCGCCTGCCGGGGAAATCGGAAGGGATTTAATCAGCGGATTCAAGAGTGGCGATCGTGGAATAAAAAATCGTTATTAATCCAATAATTAAAGATTTATATTTTGATTTCGCCTTATCTATGGGTTATAGCACCACATAAATAAATTTTATTAGCAGGGTTGCGTTGGGCTTTTTTACATTCTGATGAACGCCCCATTCTGTTTGGTATTTATGGTAACTTGCTGAATAATCATTAGTAAATGAGATGGAGCGCACGCCGGAAATCAGCAATCGTGCTTGCATTAAACGCTTATCCAGATAAGTTATTGAGTCTGAGTTTATTCTTCATACTTCACATTTTGGCGGGCTGGCATCCATTTTCCAACGACCGTTTAGCTGAAGCCTGAATGAAGATTTCTTATTTCCCGGAGAACGGCATGAGTAATTTTGTGATTCCAGAAATTAAAGCCACTGAAGAAGAAATGATTGCGATCCGTCATTATTTACATGCCCATCCGGAATTAAGTCTGGAAGAGTTTAATACCAGCGAACTGGTCGCGGAAAAACTGGCGCAGTGGGGCTATGCGGTAACCCGCGAGCTGGGGAAAACCGGACTGGTGGGATCGCTAAGCAAAGGGCATTCATCACGCACGATTGGGCTGCGCGCCGATATGGACGCTCTGCCAATTGTTGAAACCACAGAATTACCCTGGGCCAGCACCGTGGCGGGAAAAATGCACGCCTGCGGCCACGACGGCCACACCACTATCCTGCTGGCGGCGGCTAAATATATAGCTTCCCCGGCCTGCCAGTTTAACGGCACGGTGCATGTGATTTTCCAGCCAGCGGAAGAGGCAATCGGCGGCGCAGACCTGATGATCAAAGACGGATTGTTTGAACGCTTCCCCTGCGATTGCGTGTTTGCGCTGCACAATATGCCTGGGCTGCCGGTCGGCAAGCTGGGCTTCTACGCCGGCAACTTTATGGCGTCGGCGGATACCGTCAAGATAACCCTTCACGGCTACGGCGGCCACGGCGCTCACCCGGACCGCGCGGTCGATCCCATTCTCGCCGGCTCGGCGCTGGTGATGGCCCTGCAAAGCATCGTCGCCCGCAACGTACCGCCGGGGGAAACCGCCGTGGTGACAGTTGGCACCTTCCAGTCAGGTATCGCCTCTAACGTGATCCCGGAAAGCGCGGTCATGGAGTTGACCGTGCGGGCGATGAAGCCGGAAGTGCGCGATCTGCTGATTAAACGGATTCACGACATCACCGAATTTACTGCCAAAAGCTACGGTGCCACCAGCGAGATTGAGGTCTACGATTCCTACCCGGTGTTGACCAATAGCGTGGAGGAGACCGCGTTCGCTAAAGCATTAGCGCTGGAAGTTTTTGGCAGCGAACAGGTGCTGGAATCCATTTCGCCGATGAACGCCAGCGAGGATTTTGCCTTTATGTTACAGGCGCGTCCGGGCTGCTATTTCCTGTTGGGTAACGGCGAGAAGGGCGATAAAGGCGGCTGCATGGTGCATAACCCTGGCTATGACTTTAACGATGACATTATTACCACCGGGGCGTCGTTTTTCGCCCGCTTAGTTGAAACACACTGCCGTTGATCTCTGGAGCTCGTAAAGAATGAAAAAATCACTACTGCTGTGGGTCGCGCTGATGGCATCCACCTCGGCGCTGGCCGCAGAACAAAAAGAAATTCGCTTTGGCGTCGACCCGACTTTTGCGCCGTTTGAATGGAAAGACCCGCAGGGCAAGCTCGCGGGTTTCGATATTGATTTAGGCAACGCCATCTGCCAGCGGCTGCAGGCGAAATGCGTGTGGGTGGAAAGCAACTTCGACGGCATTATTCCGGCGTTGAAGGCGCGTAAATTCGATGCGATTCTCTCTGGCATGTATATGACCGAGAAACGAAAAGAGCAGATTGGCTTTAGCGACAAGCTGTATAACGGCCCGGTATTCCTCGTGGCGCGTAAAAATACGCTGACCGGCAATACGCCAGAGCAACTCAAAGGCAAAACTATCGGCGTGGAACAGGGCTCGGCGCAGGAGACTTACGTCAACCAGCACTGGCGCCCGGCGGGAATTAATATCGTGGCCTATCAGGGGGCTGACAGCGTGGTGCGGGATCTGGAGTCCGGGCGTATCGATGGCGCGGTGCTCTCCGGAATGATGGCGGACTACAGCTTCCTGCAACAGCCGCAGGGTAAAGATTTCACCTTTGTTGGCGCAGGTTTGCAGGATAATAAACTGTTCGGTGCTGGTGCGGCGATTGGCCTGCGTAAAGAGGACGACGCGCTGCGTCAGGAAATTAACCACGCGATCGCTCAGATTCTCGCCGACGGAACCTATAAAAAACTGTCGGGTAAATATTTTAGCTTTGACGTCTATTCCGGGACATAATGTTGTAATGCGTCCGGCGGGCACGGATGGGCCCGCCGCAAGATTCCTTTTCTGACTCTCCACTCATTGTTCTTTCCCGCCCCTTGCGGGCTGGCGAAGGATGCAGAATATAAGCGATAAGGAGTGAACGGCATGAATACACGTCCATTGGGCAAAACCGGATTTTCCATCGCCCCGCTGGTCTTCGGCGGCAACGTGTTTGGCTGGACCTGCGATGAAAAAACCAGTTTTGCCATTCTTGATGCTTTTGTTGACCACGGCTTTGACGCCATTGATACTGCCGATGTCTACTCGCGCTGGGCGGATGGCAACCAGGGCGGTGAATCGGAAACCCTGATTGGCCGCTGGCTGCAGGCGCGTCCTGGGATGCGTGACAAGGTAAAAATCTTCACCAAAGTGGGCTCGGATTTAGGGCTACCCGGGCAAAAAGGGCTGAACAAAGCCTGGGTTCAGCAGGCCGTGGAAAACTCGCTGCGCCGTCTGAATACTGATTACATCGATCTCTATTTCGCCCACTGGCCGGACCCGGAAACTCCGGTTGCCGAGACGCTGAGCGCTTTTCACGCGCTGCAGCAGGTGGGGAAAATTCGCGCGATGGGGGCCTCTAACCTGGATGCCCAGCAGCTTTCCGCGGCGCTGGAAGTGGCGCGCAAAGAGGGGCTGCCGGCCTGGCAGGTACTGCAACCGGAATACAATCTCTATCATCGTTCCGCATTTGAGGGGGCGCTGTGCGATCTGTGCATCAGCCGGGAAATTGGTGTCGTCACTTACTACAGCCTCGCCTCCGGCTTCCTGACCGGAAAATACCGGCAACAGGCCGATCTGGCGCAAAGCCAGCGCGGCAGCGGCATCGAGAAGTACCTCAACCCGCGCGGAATGCGGATTATCGATACGCTGGAAGAGGTTGCTGCTCAGCACCATGCAAAACCTGGCGAAGTGGCGTTGGCCTGGTTGATGAGCCGGGAAGGGGTGACCGCGCCGATTGCCAGCGCCACCAGTGTGGCCCAGGTCGAGAGCTTTGCGCGTGCTGCCCAGTTGACGCTAAATGCCGCCCAACTGACGCGACTGGAGATTGCCAGCGCCTGACGGTCGCGTGCCGGAGTCGCCAGGCTCCGGCGCGATATTCAGGATGAATGGTTGGTCACATTCAGAATCTGCGCGCTGGCCCCGACCGGGAAATTGCTCAGCGCGGCAAAATCACTTCCCTGATAGCCCAAAATCTTGCCATCGGTACGCATCAGTTGCAGATCGATAAGGATCACGCCCAGCGTCGGAATGATTTTCTCGCGCCAGACGAACAGCGTCAGATCATCGGCAACCTGCACGTAGTGACAGCGATCGACATCCGCCAGACCTTTCTCCACGCCGTCCAGGCACTGCCAGGCATAGAAATTATCGTTGAGATAAATATGCTCGTAGCGTTCGGTCGGGCTGTAGGTGTACTGGTTACGCATCCCCACCAGGACGCGGGTGAACGACGGCAGCGGCCCCGGCTCGCGGTTCAGACGCGCAAAATGGAAGTGGACTTCGACTGCCGTCAGCGGCAGACCCTGCTCGACGCGGCTGAAGGCATCAAGACGTACGGCCTGCTCCGTCGGCAACTGGCCACAGACCAGAGTCGCGTTATTTTTCGTCAGGTTGCACACCACGCTGATGCTGGCGTTTTCCTTGCCAGGATCGAGAAAATCGATAAACAGGACATCGGGGCGAATGGCGGTCACGCGCCCGGAAACGGGCTGCCCGTCCCAGGTGAGAGTATGATCATCGGCCATCGTCAACTGATGACGGGCGCCGTCGGCCAAATAAAAGGTCAGGGATGTTCCGCAAGGCAGGGAGGCGACCGGCAGGACGTTGCCGTGAGGCGCAAAGCCGTCTGCGAGCGCGCCGACCTGAATAAATACGGCTTCTGAAGTCATGTGAGCTCCTTGTAGTGTAAAAAACGTTAAGCACACGCCAGCGTCGGGACTCAAAGCTGATACCCTGCGCGGCCATCAACGGCTGCCTTTTCTCACCGGCCATCGGCATGAATCACATGGTGCTTTTAGCAAACGCCTCGTCAGCCTGATTGATGGCCTTCACCCGCTGCGGATAGTGAGCGGCGAGTTCATGGGGTTCTCCCGGTTCATTGTTTCCTCCTGCGATCCTGTTTGGGCAGCAGAAAAGCCTGCGCTTGTCGGGAGCGTTAAGCGCCGGTGAAATGACTTGTGTAATATTTATCAGGTATAGAGGAGTCGCTAAAAAAGACTATCGTTCTAAAGGACGAGAACAGTGCTGAAAAGGGTGAGAATGTGAACCGGGTGGCGTCAAAACATAAAATTAATAACTTTTGTTTATGTTTTAATGTTATGTCGATAACACAACAGTATGTGAAATAATAATATTTTAAATAACAGCTAGTTGAATTATTTTTTGTAACCAGTATCACATTGTTAATATATTAATGATTGTGTTACTTAAATGTGAAATGTATGCTTCCTCTATCGTTGGTCATCCGCGTTTAACGCACTTTCACCTCGACGGGAGGAGATCATGTCTGCTTTATTAAAAGCCAGTCGTAATGATGCGATAATTGCCCGTTGTTTACAGACTATTTCACAATTAATTCCCCTGTCGTCGGCGGTGTTTTATCGGGTCAATCATCGTTTAAAACCAGAACACTATATTTTGCATAATATTTCCGCGAATACGCACCAGCAATATCTGGAGTGTTTTCAGCCGTTAGATCCGCTGCTGCCGTGCCGCTTTAGCCATCAGACCATCACCATGGCGGCGATGACACCAGGCATCTGTGATCGCCACCGTCTTTATTATCATGAGTTTATGTTGCCGAATAATGTTCGCGACATGACCGAAGTTTTTATTCGCCGCGACCGACGAATTATTGCCGGTATCTCCTTAATGCGCGACGTCGCCTTCTCCAGCGAGGAGCGTCTGCGCGCCCAGGCGGTGCTGCCGCTGGTGGAGCTGGCAATTCACGATTGTCTTCTGGAAGAGGGTGACCTGCCGGCGATGCTGACGGCGAAAGAGCGTGAAATTGTCGGCATGGTCCGCGAAGGGGCCAGTAATAAGCTGATTGCCCGTCAGTTGGATATTTCTCTTTCCACGGTGAAAACCCACTTACGCAATATTTTTGCTAAAACCGAAGTGGTCAATCGTACCGAGCTTGTTTCCCGAACCTGGATGCCATCCGCTCAGCGCACGCTGCATCTGTAATCTGACGCATCGCATCGCATCGCATCGCATCGTATCGCACGCCGCCGACCGCGGCGCTTTCCTGCGACCTGACGGTATGACGCCCTGGACTGCTGCCCGAGGGGAGACTTTTTTTGACTGGAGCACGCACCACGATGTCGAGTATGCCTGTTGCTGAAAAGCCTTTATCCCAGCCGCCCTGGCGGGTTGTCACCTCCGCCTTCTGGCGGCCATCGTCATTTTCGCTGCCTCTTCTCATCACTTCTCGGTCATCGTCTGCGCCATCCACTGACCAATCGCCTGATGCATCATATTCATAACGCTTAACAGCAGCATCCGCTGGTATTTTTCGAGGCGCAGATAGCGGCGCAATGGCGGCATTTTGCAGACGACTTCGCTGGCAGCCCACGGTTCAATACAGCAACGCCAGCGCTGGTCATCGATGGTTAAGGAGAAGCGGCGGTAGTCCAGTTCGCTCAATGTCTGCTGTAAACGTGGAAAACAGTTAAGGTAACGGGCGAGGTCGGCGGCCGATTTTGTCGCCCGGAAAGTCACCGGCTGTCGTTTAAGCCAACCGGATTGATGGGCGCGAATTTTACCTTGAGCGGACCGGGTGGCCGGCCCCTCGACGACAAATTCGCAACTGTGAATACTGGCCATAAACAGCCGTTTCTGGCGAATGCTGAAGGTGACATCGGTGGTGGCGTTCAGGTGCAGCACCGCACTCCGCTCGCTGAGCTTTTCGCTGTCCCAGCCAGCTAAATCACGTTGCACCGTATTCATCAGCGGCGTACTAAATGAGAGGACGGAGGGCATCTGGCGTCATCTCCCCTGGGTTCTGTTTCTCATAGTTACCCATCGCGCGTTCCACCACCTCTTCAACCGGAACCGGACGGAACGGGTTGACTCGCTGCACGCACACGGTCCAGAAGAGCGCATAGGCGGCGGTCAGGCCGAGCATGATGCCGAACGGCACCAGCACGTCGCGGCTGTCCATCCCCGGCGGGGTGATATTGATGATGGCGATAATAATCCCGACGCTGGAGATAATCTGCGGCAACGGGAACCACGGCGAGCGGTAGGCGCGGGGCAAGTCCGGACGACGAATACGCAACATCACCACCGAGAAGGTCACCAGCAGATAGGCGACGCCCCACGCGCAGACGGCAGCGAGGATCAGCGGCACGATACGATCGATATTGCCGTTCAGATACCAGGCGTGCAGGCAGGGAATTGCCACGCCAATGGCAATGGCGATAACCGGTGTCTTGAAACGCGGGTGCAGCCAGGTCAGGAAGCGCGGGAGCGCACCATCCAGCGCCATGCCGTAGATGATCCGCGGTACGGCGGCCATCAAGGTATTAATGGTCGCGCAGCCCGCCAGCAGCAGACCAACGCCCAACCAGTACTGGCCCGCGAGGCCCATGACCCGTTCGGCGAAGGCTGGAATGGCCATCGGCGTATCCAGCAGACGGACGTTGTTGGTGGCGTCCAACACCACGTTCTCGACCTGACGGTTAATGGCCGCGCCATAGATGAACATACAGCTTGCGACGCCCAGCAGGCCGAGCGCCATGGCGCGAGGAATGGTCCGGTGCGCCTGTTTAATTTCCGGGGCCATCGGGGTGACCAGTTCGCAACCGACGAACATAAACATCGCCATGCCGATATAGCCGAACAGACCCGAGAGATCGCTGACGTTAAGCGGTGTACCGAACCAGCCGGAGAGATGAGTCACCGGCGCCATAAAAATCCCGCACAGGCCGAAGATGGTCAGCGTGCTCCACATCCCGAAGGTCAGTACGACTTCGACCTTACCGAAGATCTCGACGCCAATAGCGTTCAGCAGGCCGAACACCACCACCATCGCGACGCCGACCATCCAGGTATTCTGGGTGGCGGCCATCTGGCTGCTGATGGACTCGAAGTTCACCAGCGCCATCACCCCGGCCAGAATGGTTTCCGCAGTGCCGGCAAAAATATGCACGATCAGATAGGCGCACAGCGCGCCGGTAATGGCGAAAAAGCGCCCCATGCCGCAGGCGATATAGTCATAGACTGAGCCGGTGGTCGGGATCAGCGTCGCCGCTTCAGCAAAGGTGGTGACCTGGGCCTGCATCATGATAAACGCCAGCAGCACCGCCAGTGCGAAGGTATCGCCGCCCATGCCGAAACCGCTGGTCACGGTCAGGATCACCGGGCTGGCCATAATCAGCCCGACGGAGCTGGCGAGGGTAGTAGGAAAGCCGACGACGCCGCGTTCGAGATGGCTGGCGAGTCTTTTACTGAACATAGTCAACCTCTGCACAAGATAGGTAAGGGCAGGGAGTGGCTGGAAGTGAATAGCCATTCCGGATAGTCATAATTTAGGTTGGCATCCGGCTCAATGAATATCGTTCTGAAGGTGGAGAACGGCAGTTGAATCTGTGACGAAGTGCATGAATACAATCCCCGCCGCCGGGCTGCGGGGATTGTCTGCGTTTGTTAGCGGTTTTCGACATTCGCCAGGTAGTGTTTGACGAAGCGCGGTGTCAGGATTTTCCACTCCACTTCGGTGCCCTGTTGTACAAACCAACTGTCGCCCGGGGCGAAGCGCTGTGGCCTGCCGCCCGAGACGGTCAGCTCAACTTCACCTTCCAGTACGGTGGCGTGTTCGGTAAACGGATAGGTCATGGTGAAACTCCCCTGAGTAGACGAAAACAGACCGCAGGTAAAGGCGTCCTGCGGTTCGCCATAAACCATGGCGCCCGCCACCTGCGGATCGCCTTCGGTTGGCGTGGCGCCCAGCAGGCTGACGCTGCCGATAGGCTGCAGTTCAGGAACCGGTTGATCGAGTTTAAATGCTTGCATGATGTTCTCCAGGTTAACTCCGGCCTTTCCAGTAACCGGCGGTTTGGTGCATGAGTTTTCCGGCGGTGACCAGCAGCAGACGCAGGCTGTCACGACCGTGGATTGTGGCGTGGGGAATGCTGCTCATCAGGCGAAAACGATCTGAGCCGCCGTTAATCCCTTCGGCGAGAATTTTGCACACGATATGCGAGGGGGTAACGCCAAACCCGGAATAACCCTGAACGTAAAAGACGTTATTGCGATCGCGCAGGGTGCCGATTTGCGGGAACAGGTTCGCGCTACAGGCCATCGGGCCGCCCCAGGCGAAGTCGATTTTGACATCCTTAAGATAGGGGAACACTTCCGCCAACAGCGTCCGGTTCCAGGCGGCGAAATCGTTCGGCGTATATTCAAGGAAACGCGTGGCGCTGCCGAACAGCAGACGGTTTTCCCGGGTAATGCGGTAGTAGTTGATAACCGGGCGAATATCGCTGAAAGCGCCGCGCAGTGGGCTGATACGTTCGATCAACTCATCGGAAAGGGGTTCCGTTGAGATCTGATAAGAGTAGGTCACCAGCGTCTTGTTATAGATTTCCGGCTCCAAATTGTTGAGGAAGCTGTCGCAGGCCCACAGCAGTTTCGTCGCCTTCACGCTGCCCATCGCCGTGCGAACCCGCACCTCTTTGCCGTAATTCACCTCAACGACCGGAGAGGATTCGAAAATTTTTACCCCTAATGAGTGTGCCGCTTTTGCCGAACCCAGTAGCATATTCAGAGAGTGGATCTGCCCGCCACCCATATGCTTGAGCGCGCCGCAGTAGACGTCGGAGCCCACTATTTGCTGCACATCGCTGCCGGTATAGAGCGCGATATCTTCATCCGGGGTGGCCGCCTTAAACTCTTTTTCCCACTGGCGTAACGTCTTCAACTGACGCTGGTTATAGGCCAGATAGCCGTAGCCCGGAACAAAGTCGGCATCGATATGAT
The DNA here is from genome assembly GCF_039594335.1 of Raoultella sp. Taxonomy (NCBI): domain Bacteria; kingdom Pseudomonadati; phylum Pseudomonadota; class Gammaproteobacteria; order Enterobacterales; family Enterobacteriaceae; genus Klebsiella; species Raoultella sp. The sequence goes on along the minus strand of NZ_JBCNNS010000053.1, from coordinate 5,637 downwards.
ATTTCTTAATCCGTTCGCGAATGATTCCGGCGCCAAGGTTCGAGATCTTAAACAGCGTCTCCAGCCCCTCTTTGCCCACGTGTTTTTTCACCGCTTCGATGTCGTGACCAATGCCGGCCATGACCTGGCCGCCGTTGCGCCCGGTGCCGCCGTAGCCTAAATGACGAGCTTCGAGCACGACCACGTTGGTGATGCCCTGTTCCGCCAGCTCCAGCGCGGTATTGATACCGGAAAAGCCGCCGCCAATAATCACCACGTCGGCGGCAATATCATCCTGCAGCGCCGGAAAATGCAGCTGGTATTTTTTGGTGGCACCGTAGTAGTTCAGTGCATCGATTTTGATATTCATAGCATTACCCTGTCTGTCTCGCCTGGCTAAGGCCAACATCACAGCATGGTGGCGGTGGGCTGAATATCGTCCGAAAGAATGACGTTCTTTAGAACGATAGGCAACCTGCTTCGGGCGTGATGTGATGGGGAACATTTCCTGAAAAAACGGGTGCCACCAATGAGCGACGTGACTTTACTTGCTGAAGTAGCAGCTTTTTTACGCCAACCGCACGGGCAGTTTATTGCCGGAGAGGCTGTGCCCGGCAACGGACAGACGCTGGCGGTGATCAATCCTGCTACCGGCAAAGTGATTGCCAGGGTTACAGCTGCAGATGTCGGGCAGGCAGATCGGGCAATGGCCAGCGCCAGCCTGGCGTTTGACTCCTGGCGCGCGATGCCGACGCTGCAGCGCGGCACGCTGCTGCTCAGGCTGGCCGATCTTCTGGCCAGTCATCGTGAGGAGCTGGCGCAGCTGGAGAGCCTGTGTTCCGGTAAAACCATCGGCCTGGCGCGAATGCTTGAACTGGATCAGTCGGTGGCATTCCTGCGCTACTTTGCCGGCTGGGCTGGCAAGGTGACCGGCGAAACGCTGGATGTCTCGCTCCCGTCAATAGCGGGAGAGCGGTACACGGCCTTTACCCGTCGTCAGCCGGTCGGCGTGGTGGTCGGGATCGTGCCGTGGAACTTCTCGATAATGATCGCCATCTGGAAGCTGGCGGCAGCGCTGGTATGCGGCTGCACCATCGTGATGAAGCCGAGCGAGTATACGCCGCTGACGCTGCTGCGGGTTGCGGAGCTGGCGAAACAGGCGGGGATCCCGGACGGGGTGATTAACGTGGTGAACGGCGCGGGTGGTGATATCGCCCAGCGGTTGATCGCCCACCCGGCCTGCGCGAAGGTCAGCTTCACCGGTTCGGTGGCGACCGGTGAGAAAGTCCGGCAAGTGGCGACCGGCGCCGGAAAACGCGTCACCCTCGAACTGGGGGGAAAAAATGCCGCGCTGTTTCTTGACGATCTTACCCCTGAAGCGATGGCAGACGGCATTATCGAAGCGGGTTATCTGAATCAGGGGCAAATCTGCGCCGCCGCCGAGCGTTTTTATCTGCCGCAGGGCAAGCTGGATACGGTGCTGGAAATACTCAAGCAGCGCCTGTCTGCGCTGCGTCCCGGCTCGCCGCTGGATGAGCAGACGCTGATGGGGCCGCTGGCCAATCGGGTGCAGTTTGAGAAAGTGCTGCAACTGATTGAGAAGGCGCGGGAAGAAGGGGATACCATCGTGTGCGGCGGCGAAGTGTTGTCTGGTGCCGGCTATTTTGTCCTACCGACGGCGGTGAAGGTGCGGAGCGAAAACAGCACGCTGATGCAGGAAGAGACCTTCGGTCCGGTGTGCAGTTTTATCGGCTACCAAAGCGAAGAGGAGGCGCTGTCCCGTATTAACGCTTCGCCGTTTGGTCTGGCCGCCAGCGTCTGGTCGGAGAATATCCGCAAGGCGCTGCGCTATTCCGACACCATTAACGCCGGAATTGTCTGGGTGAATATGCATACCTTCCTCGATCCGGCGGTGCCGTTTGGCGGTATGAAAGGATCGGGGATTGGCCGCGAGTTCGGCAGCGCCTTTATTGATGATTACACCGAACTGAAATCGGTGATGGTGCGCTATTAGTCCGGCGTAATCGGCCGGGATTGTTCGCAACTCACCCCCATGTCGGGCCGCGCGCTGCACAGTAGGCGGCCCGCTGATTTGCCGTATCCCCTTCGCCTGATAGCATCTGCTATCGCGCAATCAACGCATCTGCAACTTGAAGTCGGGCGAGCAGAAGTGTTAAAAGGTGCCCCTCCATAAAAACTCACAGGGGAAAGACGTGAAAGACGCGTCAACGCAGTCAGATGCCACAGCGGAGAGCGGCCCGACGCTTCATCGCGGTTTACAGAACCGACATATTCAGCTCATCGCCCTCGGCGGCGCTATCGGTACCGGCCTGTTTCTTGGTATCGGACCGGCGATTCAGATGGCCGGGCCGGCCGTCCTGATCGGCTATGCCGTCGCCGGGATCGTCGCTTTTCTGATCATGCGCCAGCTTGGCGAAATGGTGGTCGAAGAGCCCGTATCCGGCTCTTTTGCCCACTTCGCGTATAAATACTGGGGCCCGTTTGCCGGTTTTCTCTCCGGCTGGAACTACTGGGTAATGTTTGTGCTGGTGGGGATGGCTGAGCTGACCGCCGCCGGCATCTATATGCAGTACTGGCTGCCGGATGTGCCGACCTGGGTCTGGGCGGCGGCCTTCTTTATCATCATCAATGCCGTAAACCTCGTTAACGTTCGCCTGTATGGCGAGGCGGAGTTCTGGTTTGCCTTAATTAAAGTGCTGGCGATTATCGGCATGATTGGCTTTGGCCTGTGGATGCTGTTTGGTGGTCACGGCGGCAGCAAAGCCGGATTTGACAACCTGTGGCGCCATGGCGGCTTCTTCGCCACCGGCTGGCATGGTTTGGTGATGTCTCTGGCGGTGATTATGTTCTCCTTCGGCGGCCTGGAGCTGATTGGTATTACCGCTGCTGAAGCGCAACATCCGGAAAAGAGCATCCCAAAGGCGGTAAACCAGGTGGTGTACCGTATTCTGCTGTTTTACATCGGTTCGCTGGTGGTGCTGCTGGCGCTCTATCCGTGGGTGGAAATCAAGTCTGATAGCAGCCCTTTTGTGATGATTTTTCATCATCTTGACAGTAATGTGGTGGCTTCTGCACTGAATTTCGTCATTCTGGTGGCATCGCTGTCGGTCTACAACAGTGGTGTTTACTCCAACAGTCGCATGCTGTTCGGTCTGTCGGTCCAGGGCAATGCGCCGACGTTTCTGGCCCGCGTCAGCAAACGCGGCGTGCCGGTCAATTCGCTGATCCTCTCCGGGGTGATTACCTCGCTGGTGGTGCTGCTGAACTATCTGCTGCCGCAGAAAGCGCTGGGTTTGCTGATGGCGCTGGTGGTGGCGACGCTGCTGCTGAACTGGATCATGATCTGCATGGCGCATCTGAAGTTCCGCGCGGCCCTGCGTCGAAAAGGGCGGGAGCCGAAGTTCAAAGCGCTGCTGGCGCCGGGCGGCAACTACCTCTGTATTGCCTTCCTCGCGCTGATTCTGCTGCTAATGTGTACCATCGACGGCATGCGCCTGTCGGCTATTCTGCTGCCGGTATGGATCCTGTTCCTGTTTATTGTCTTTAAGCTGTTGCGCCGTCCGGCGTAATGCCTCCTTGCCCCGGCCTTCGCCGGGGCGATCTGCCTCTTATTGTAATCGATTACTTTTTGAAGGCGGACAAAATGGTATCAACAATGGAAGGGCGTGAAAGCGTTGGCGTGCAGCACCCGTTTCTGGTGCCGCGCCTGGCGTTAATGATGTTTATGCAGTTCTTTATCTGGGGAAGCGGGTCGGGATGGTGGCGTGGTTTGTACGCTATGCCTTCTTTGCCCTCGGGGTGAGCGAAGAGGGGCGCTTCCTGCTTTATCTCGGCATCCTGCTGCACGGCGTGTGCTACGACTTCTTTTTTGTCGTCGGCTTTATCTATACCGGCCGCGTGGCGGGAGAGAAGGTCAAAGGCCAGGCGCAAAGCATGATCGTCATGTTTACTTACGGTATCGGGATGCTGTTGGGATCGCACATTTCCGGCGCGCTGTATAACCAACGGGTGGCCGGGCAGACCGGTGGGTCAGGAGCCTGCGCAGCGGTTGTGGATTGGCCGGCGCACGCAGCCAAATCAACTGCTCAGCGATGACCCGAGCCTGATGCTGCCGGACATCGCCGCCAGCGCCCACTTCCCAGGCGGGCATAACGAGGGGTGGCCGAACGCCTTCAAGAATATGATGTTGAGCTTTTATCAGGCGGTACGCACCGGGAAGATTCAGGAAGCCGACGAGCGACGCTTCGCTTCCTTCTATGAAGGGGCGGATGTGATGTATATCATTGACGCGATTTTGCAAAGCCATCGGCAGCAGCGCCGGGTCAGCGTCAGGCGATAGCCGACTGGGGTGCGCCACGTCGGTGGCGCACCAGGGCTTATTTCACGCCGAGATACCCGTCGAGATAAGCGGCGGAAAGCTCGTTGCCGAACAGTACCGCATCCTTATTCTCCATATCATTATTCCAGGTATCGCTGGCATTACCGGTAAAGGTGTGTTGTGAGCGGGTACCCTTCAACGCCTGTTGTTTAATGGCATCGGCATTGCGTCGGGCATCGCTTTCACTGACGCCAGCGATCTGGTCCTGTTTGCCGCGGTTGTACATCCCGGTGAAGGTCGGCAGATTTAAGCGATAATTTTCCTGACGGTTTACCGCAAAATTACCGCCGACAAAATCAGAGCGATGGGTGACAAAATAGTACGCATGGCGCTCTGGCGATGATTTTGAGGCGGTGCAGCCAGTGAGGGCGGCGAGAGAACAGCCGAGGACAAGCAGTGCGACTCGAATCTTCATTGATGACATCATCCCTAACTAATTGATAATAAAATTTATAATTTTCGGCGTCTGAGCGCGGTGTTTATTTGACCCGCAAAATCATCGCGCTTAACTCCTGGGGAAAATAGCCCTGATAATTGATAGTTTTCCACGGCGAAGGTCAGGAGCGCCAGCGGGCGCGTGCTCCCGCAGCCCAGCGACGGTCCGTTTATGGTAGCCTGCGCATTCTCCCCCTTAATCCCAGGAAGTGCCTCCTTTATGTCAATTCAGAAAATCGCCCGTCTGGCGGGTGTCTCAGTGGCAACCGTATCGCGGGTGCTGAATAACAGCGATACCGTCAAAGCGAAGAACCGCGAACGTGTGCTGCAGGCGATTAAAGAGAGCAACTATCAGCCTAACCTGCTGGCCCGCCAGCTGCGGACGGCGCGGAGCTACATGATTCTGGCGATGGTGTCGAATATTGCGAACCCGTTTTGTGCGGAAGTGGTGAAGGGGATCGAAGAGGAGGCGGAAAAGCACGGCTACCGTATTTTACTGTGTAATTCCGGATCCGATCTGGCGCGCTCAACTTCCGGGCTGAGACTGCTGTCGGGGAAAATGGTTGACGGGATTATTACAATGAACGCACTCTCCAGCCTGCCGGAACTGACGAGGATGATCGGCGATGCGCCGTGGGTGCAGTGCGCCGAGTATGCCGATACCTGCAATATCTCCTGCGTCGGCATTAACGATATCGATGCCGCGCAGGGGGCGGTGTCTCGGCTGGTGGCGAGCGGTCATCGGCGCATTGCGCTGATTAACCACGATCTGAGCTATCGCTACGCTCGCCTGCGTGAACGCGGCTATAAAAACGTGCTCCATG
>NZ_JBCNNS010000052.1:0-28687 GCF_039594335.1 Raoultella sp. | reverse complement strand
GCGTACCGTTATAGGTATAATGCTCATAGTTATCATCAATGGTTGAGTTATCAACGGTCAGCGCCAGACGATCATAAACATAACCGGTAGCATCGCGAGCCACACAATCGGTAGTCATGCACTCAGAAGTGATCATCCCATGAATTGTGCTGTCTTTAATGGTCAGACTATTGCTATTGGTGTTGGTCGAGAGCCCATCATCAAGATAGTAAGTAGAGATCACACCATTGACGACAGCTTTATTAATTACCGGATAAATATCACCGTTATAAATACTACCCGTCGCGTAATTATTCCAACCGACATAGCCTTTATAGTAAACGCCGTCAGCATAGGCTGAGTCATTATAATGTTTAAATGTTGTGTAGGTGGTTCCAGAAATATCAGTAGAAGCACTTGCCTGAGAGGTGACTGCCAAGGTGCAGGCTAATGCTAATTGTGAAACTACAAATTTCTTTTTCCAAGGGTGCATTTGTCATCCCTCCTCGGGGACGTAATATCGTTGATCCATCAATTATTAATGCATAGAAGAATATTATTATGCTTCGCGACAACGATTATGCAGTATCACCAGATAAAGGTTCAATTATTCTTCACCTAAAGTCCGAAACCGGACAATGACTTCATGATACAAGCCGATAATTTAAAAAAGGAAATAAAGAATTTCAGTTAATTAACGAGGGTTATACATACCATACAGTAAATGAATACTTAAATCTAAAAACAAAAACCCAATAAATAAACAACAAAAAATTCAACTTACTTTCAAAAATCAATAAACCCATCAACATTTAATATATACAAAAAATAAAAATATCATCTGCAAATATATTTAACTCAATCACACGCATTAGATTCACACTCTCATTATCATCTCCTCCTGTGTGGGCAGCTTTTGAGCCACTTTCGTAAAACCCCCGTACGCAAATTCAGGTATACTGCCCACTTTCATTTCACAAAATCAGGCAAACCATGACAGATTTAATCACTCGCCCTCGCCGTTTGCGTCAATCCGCTGCGCTGCGCGCCATGTTTGAAGAGACAACACTGAGTTTGAATGACCTGGTGTTGCCGATCTTTGTTGAAGAAGAAATCGACGATTACAAAGCCATTGAGGCCATGCCTGGCGTGATGCGCATTCCGGAGAAGTACCTGGCACGTGAAATCGAGCGTATCGCTAACGCCGGAATCCGCTCGGTGATGACCTTCGGTATTTCGCACCACACCGACGCCACCGGCAGCGATGCCTGGAATGAGAACGGCCTGGTGGCGCGTATGTCACGCATCAGTAAGGACGCAGTACCGGAGATGATTGTCATGTCCGATACCTGCTTCTGTGAATACACCTCGCATGGCCACTGCGGTGTATTGTGCGACCACGGCGTCGACAACGACGCTACCCTGGTGAACCTGGGCAAACAGGCGGTGGTTGCCGCTGCCGCAGGCGCCGATTTTATTGCGCCCTCCGCAGCAATGGATGGTCAGGTGCAAGCGATTCGCCAGGCGCTGGACGCCGCCGGTTTTACCCGAACGGCCATCATGTCCTACTCCACCAAGTTTGCCTCTTCATTTTATGGCCCGTTCCGCGAAGCGGCCGGTACCGCGCTAAAAGGCGATCGTAAAACCTATCAGATGAGCCCAATGAACCGCCGTGAAGCGATTCGCGAATCTCTGCTGGATGAAGCCCAGGGCGCAGATTGCCTGATGGTCAAACCGGCCGGTGCCTATCTTGATATTCTGCGCGATATCCGCGAGCGCAGCGATCTGCCTCTCGGTGCTTATCAGGTCAGCGGCGAATACGCGATGATCAAGTTTGCCGCCCAGGCCGGCGCTATCGACGAAGAAAAAGTGGTGCTGGAAAGCCTGGGTGCCATTAAGCGCGCCGGCGCCGATCTGATCTTCAGCTACTTCGCCCTCGATCTGGCCGAAAAGAAAATCCTGCGTTAATTCCTGTCATGACCCCCGGTCGCGCTGCGCTTACCGGGGCGACAATCTGCTCCGGTAGCCCGAGTCAGGCGTCACCCGGGGAAATGAACTCGCGCCAATCCCAAATCTTCACTTAACTGTAATCTGAGCGACATCTGCGCCTTCTACTGTCTGGGCAGGACGGAGGAGGAAGCACTATGTTTAGTCTCGACAATGTACTCGACGACCTGTGGCCTCAGGCGAGGCCTTCACCCTGGCAAAAAAAAATACTCAAAAAATTACTTCATGAGGAAGAGTTTCAACAATTTGCCGCTCGCCATCGCCACCTGAAAGGGCTTGATACGGTCGAGCAAGTGCTCGAACATCTCAATATCCGCTGCGCCATTCCGACGCACGATCTGGAACAAATCCCTGAACACGGTCCGCTGGTGATCGTCGCTAATCACCCCACCGGCACGCTTGACGGCCTGGCGCTACTCTATGCCGTTTCCCGCGTGCGCCGCGATGTCAAAGTGGTCACCAACCGTATGCTGACTCACCTTGAGCCGCTGAGCTCGCTGTTTATTCCGGTCGATAACATTAATGGCCGTACCGCCAAAGCGGCGCTTCAGCAAATGGATCGCCAGTTGCAGAACGGCGGCGTGCTGATCTTTTTCCCGGCAGGGGAGGTGTCACGCCTGACGAGCCAGGGGATCCGCGATAAAAAATGGCACTCTGGCTTTATCAAACTGGCGACCAAATACCGCGCACCGCTGCTCCCGGTATGGATCCGGGCGCACAACAGCGCGCTGTTTTACGCCAGCACTCTGGTCTCCGACAACTTGCCGCTGCTGTTGCTGATGCAGCAAATGTTCCGCCGCCGCAACAGCAGTCTGCCAGTCAATATTGGTCAGCAGATTGCCTGGTCAAGCTGGTTCAACCCTCAGAGTTCTTCTCGCGAGCTGACCGAGCGCTGCTACCGTCACCTGGAGCAACTGGGAAAGGGGCTTCCGGGGCTCTTCAAAACCGAAAGCGCTATTGCCCGTCCCGAAGATCGTGCTCTGCTGAAACGTGAGCTGAGTAAGACAGAAGTGCTGGGGCGCACGGCAGATGGCAAAATCATCTACCTGTGGCAGCGCTGCGGTCAGGAAGATGCGCCGCTGCTGCGCGAGCTGGGTCGACTGCGCGAGATTGCCTTTCGCGCGGTCGGTGAAGGTAGCGGCAAACGCCGCGACATCGACGGGTATGATGACGATTACCTGCACCTGATTCTGTGGGATGAAGAGGACCTGGAAATCGTTGGCGCCTATCGCTTTATGCCTACCGCCATGCAGCTGGAAAAACGCGGCCTGGAAGGGATCTATAGCTACAGCCTGTTTCACTACGACACGCGGATGCAGGATATCCTCAGCCACGGGATTGAACTGGGTCGGAGCTTTATTCAACCACGCTACTGGGGACGTCGCGGTCTGGATTATCTGTGGTGCGGTATCGGGGCCTGGCTGGCGCGCTACCCGCACTACCGCTATCTGTTCGGCCCGGTCTCCATTTCCGGTGGCCTGCCGCCTGCCGCTCGCGATCTGCTGGTGGCCTTCTATCGTCTGTGGTTCCCGGCCACGCATCCGCTGGCGGAATCCCGTCGCCCTTATCCTGCCTCACTGCCCGACGTGCTGGCACAGTTTGGCGGCGAAGATTATAACGAGGATCTGACGCGACTGAAGTCGCTGCTGGGCAACCTTGGCTGCGCCATTCCGCCGTTGTATAAGCAATATTCTGAGGTCTGCGAACCAGGCGGCGTACAGTTTATCGACTTCGGCAGCGACCCGGATTTCAACAATTGCGTCGATGGCCTGGTGCTGGTGGATTTGACCTATCTGAAAGCGAACCGGTATCAGCGCTATATTGGTGCGCATTTAGACGCGCAAAAATCGGCATAATAAAAGCCTCTTCCCGGAGGCGGTGCGTTGCGCCTGTTTGGGCTACTCGCTATCGGCACGCATTTAGAGCGCGTGATTTCCCGGCTTGCGGCGCGTTGCGCCTTAGCCGGGCTACAAAATTACCCCGCCCGGTAATACGGCTTATCCCCCAGAATCGTCGCCCGGTGCATAATCCTGCGCTGCGGCAGGTAATCCGCATTCGCATAATGCTGCGTCACGCGGTTATCCCAAATCGCCACGTCGTCAGGCTGCCAGCGCCAGCGTACCTGAAACTCAGGCTTCGTGACGTGGGCAAACAGGAAGCGTAGTAGCGCTTCGCTCTCTTTCTCCGTCACGTCGACAATGCGGGTGGTAAAGCCCTCATTGACAAACAGCGCCTGTTTCCCGGTCACCGGGTGAGTACGCACCACCGGATGTAGCAGCGGCGGGTTCTTCGCCACCGCCTCCAACCAGCGCTGATGCTCCTCTTCGGTATGGCGATATTTATACTCCTGGAACGATTTACGGAAGTCATGCTCTGCCCGCAGGCCGCTTAGCAGCTGGCGAAAGGGTTCAGAGAGCGCCTCATAGGCCGCAACGCCGCTGCTCCATAGGGTATCGCCGCCGGTCGCAGGCAGCTCCTTCGCCGCCAGAATCGCCCCGGCGGGCGGCGTCTCAATAAACGTGACGTCGGTATGCCAGTTATCGTTATCCGGCGGATTATCGTCGTGGGTATCAAGAACGATAATCTCGTCCACGCCAGGTGCGTGGGGATAGACAGGATGAATATGCAGGTCACCAAAACGCAGAGCGAGATCGCGCTGCTGCCCGGGGGTGATATTCTGCTCGCGCAGGAACACCACCTGATGGCGCAGCACCGCATGATACAACTGCTCAAACTGGTTGTCGCTCAGCGGGCGGGTAATGTCGACGCCGGATACCTGCGCGCCAATATATGGCCCCAGCGGGGTAATGCTTAAACGTTCGCTCATTGTACTTCTCCATGCCAGGGCGTCAGGCGACGTTGCAACGCGCGCAGCCCCAGTTCCAGTAAAAAGGCGATGATGGCAATCACCGCGATGCCAGCTAACACCACATCGGTGGCAAGGAACTCACCGGCGGACTGCACCATAAAGCCTAAACCGCGGGTGGCGGCAATCAGTTCCGCAGCCACCAGCGTTGACCAACCCACGCCAAGTCCAATGCGCAGGCCGGTGAGAATTTCCGGCAGCGCGCCGGGTAAAATCACCAGCCACAGCACCTGCGCCCGACTGGCGCCTAACGCCTGCGCAGCGCGAATACGTACCTGCTGGGCGCTTTTCACTCCCGCCAGCGTCGACATCACCACTGGCGCAAAAATCGCGAGATAAATCAGTAAGATTTTTGGCGTTTCGCCAATCCCAAACCAAATGATCACCAGCGGCAGCCAGGCCAGCGGCGGCACCGGTCGATACAGCTCAATCAGCGGATCGAGAATCCCGCGGATCGTCGGGCTCAGGCCCATGGCGATCCCGACCGGTACGCCCAGGATCGTTGCCGCGACCAAAGCGATCGCGATCCGCGTCAGGCTCGCCGCCAGATGTTGCCAGAGCGTGGCATCCATAAAGCCCTGTGGACCGGCAATGACGATCAGTTTCTGTAGTACCTGCTGCGGCGGTGGAAGAAACAGCGGGCTAATCAGCTGTAGGGTGGTAACGCCCCACCAGATCGCCAGCAGCAACGCCAGCGTGGCGAAACTCAGCGTCAGTTGGCGGGAAAGCGGCCAGCGCCACTTCAGCCTCCGCGGCTGTGGTTTGTCATTGATCACCACGCTCATGAGAAGGCCTCCCGTTGTTCAAATACCCGACTCAGGACATATTCACGCTGTACGATAAACTGCGGGTCAGATTTAATGCTGCGGCAGGACTCGCCAGCGACAAAACGGCGGCCAAAATTCAGCGGCAGCCGCTCCAGTACCCGGCCCGGCCCCGGCGAAAGCAGCACCAGTTCGGTGGCCATAAATACGGCCTCTTCAATATCATGCGTAATCAGCAGTACCTGCTTGCCGGTCTCATGCCAGAGACCAAGCAGCAGAGTTTGCATCTGTTCGCGCGTGAAGGCATCCAGCGCGCCAAACGGTTCATCGAGGAGCAGCAGTTGCGGATTTGCAGCCAGCGCACGGGCAATGCCCACCCGCTGGCGCTGACCGCCTGAGAGCTGCCAGATAAAGCGCTTTTCCGCCCCTTCGAGGCCGACCTTTTTCAGCATCTGCGCGGCGATCCCCTGGCGTTGTGTTTTGTCGACCCCGGCCAGTTGTAGCCCGAGCGCGACGTTATCCTGTACGTTGCGCCACGGCAGCAGCCCTTCATGCTGAAACACCACGCCGCGCTCGGCGCCCGGCCCTTGTACCCGCTGGCCTTCAAGGGTGATGCTGCCGTGCTGATAAGGCACGAATCCGGCAATCAGATTCAGCAGCGTGGTTTTCCCGCAGCCGGAGGGGCCGAGGACCACCAGCAGTTCGCCGCTGTCCAGCGTCAGGTTGATATCCGCCAGCGCTGGTTTGCCGCCGTAGTCGGCGGAAAGATGCGAGATTTGCAGCATCGTGGCCCCCTTACTTCACAAAACGGTCGGTAACGTACTGGCTGTAATCGTTCCCGGCGGCGGGCACTTTGCCCTGTTCTTTAAGAAACTTCGCGGTGTCGATAATGGCTTGATTCACCGGCCCGTTCAGCTCCTGCACCTGCTGGGCGGCGGTCAGATAGGTATTGCCTTTTACCAGCCCCGGAACATCGGCATCCGGCACGCCGCTCAGGCGCGACAGCTTGCTGATATTATCCGGCTGCCTCAGCCACGCATCCGGGTTGGCAATATACGGTTGCTGAGCATCGATAGCGCTTTTCGCAAAGGCTTTTACAATTTCAGGGTGTTTCTCGGCAAAATCTTTGCGTACCACCCACACATCCAGCGTCGGCGCGCCCCATTCCCCCACCTGGGATGAGTCGGTCAGCACTTTCCCCTCTTTTTCCAGTTCGTTCACTGCTGGCGCCCAGACGTAGGCACCGTCAATGTCGCCGCGCTGCCAGGCGGCAATAATCGCTGGCGGCTGCAGGTTGATAATTTGCACCTGGCCCGGCTTAATGCCCCAGTGTTTGAGCGCCGACAGCAGGCTGTAATGGGTGGTGGAGATAAACGGTACCGCAATGCGTTTGCCGATCAGGTCCTGCGGTTTGCTGATGCTCTTCTTCACCACCAGCGCTTCGGAGTTTCCGAGCTTTGAGGCCAGCAGGAACACTTCAATCGGCACCTGTTGCGTGGCGGCGACCGCCAGCGGGCTGGAGCCGATGTTGCCGATTTGTACATCGCCGGAAGCCAGCGCCCGCACGACACTTGAGCCACTATCAAATTTGCGCCAGTCGACGGTTGCGCCGCTCGCTTTGGCAAACGTGTTATCCGCCTGGGCAACTTTCGCTGGCTCAGCGGAAGTCTGATACGCGACGGTGACGTTGACCGCCTGCGCCTGGAATGCTGCCAATGCCAGGGCGGCGATAAGTGTGATACGCGATGATGTGAGTGCCATAGTGTCTGCTTCCCTTAGTTGTTATAGGTGCAGTATTTCCGGCGCGATGCATTTGATGAAGTAATTAAAAATTCTTGCTAAGAACAAAGCGTTTTTAGAAAAAAAGCGGTAATGCTTATACACAAAATCATTCAAAATGTGCCGCAGACTGCCCTCAGAGAGAGGCATGAATGCCTCTCATACAAGCCTGAGGAGCATAGATAGCAATGTGACTGGGGTTTGCGACAAATCTGCCGGGTAGCCGATGTGAACGCTGCTCGCAGCGGCCCCGTAAGGGGCGAGCCCCAGGGATGGGCCGGGTAATCTGCACCACCATAGAAGCAGCATGAAGGATGACGCGTATAACGATTTTGTTACATTCATTGCATAACTGCGACTGGCTGATTGCCAGCGCAGCGACGGCAGGCATCATACAACCATGATTCGGTAAGAGAGTATGAACATGATTCGTGTAGTGCTGGTCGATGACCATGTGGTGGTGCGTTCAGGCTTTGCGCAATTACTCAGCCTCGAAGAGGATCTCGACGTTGTTGGCCAGTTCAGTAGTGCGGAAGGAGCCTGGCCGACGTTATTGCGCGACGACGTCAACGTGGCGGTGATGGATATCGCCATGCCGGATGAAAACGGTCTGAGTCTGCTCAAGCGCCTGCGCGCGCAAAAGCCGCAGTTTCGCGCCATTATTCTCAGCATTTATGACACTCCGACCTTCGTACAGAGCGCCCTCGATGCGGGTGCCAGCGGCTATCTGACCAAGCGCTGCGGCCCGGAGGAGTTAGTCCAGGCGGTACGTTCCGTCGGTATGGGCGGCCATTATCTGTGTGCCGATGCGCTACGGGCGCTGCGCGGCGGGCAACAGCCGGCTCAGGTACTGGAAGTTCTTACACCGCGTGAGCGCGAAGTGTTTGATTTGCTGGTTAAAGGCGACAGCGTAAAAGAAATTGCCTTCAAGCTCGAGCTCAGCCACAAAACGGTTCATGTTCATCGCGCCAACGTGCTGGGCAAACTGCAATGCCAAAGCACGATTGAACTGGTGCACTTTGCTCTCGACCATCAGCTGCTGGCGGGGCATTAATGTCGCGCAGCCTTCGCCACGGGGTCATTTCGCTGTTCATCGTACTGGCATGGGGTAGCGGCTGGCTGATGTTGTGGACGCTGGGTTTTTACCTGACCCATAACGGTCAGCAGGCGGCGCTGTTTTTGCCGCACGGCGTCTATCTGGCGCTGCTGATCCTGCTTTCGCGCCGCTACTGGCCCGCGCTGGCAACCCCCCCTCTGCTGATGCTGCTCTGGCTAAGCAGCGAACAGCTGCTGAACGGCTATATTCTGCTGGCCGCGCCGTTAATTAGCCTGCTCCCTGCCGCTCTCGCCCAACAGTTCTGGCATCGTTTTCCTCTTTACTGGCAGCGGCTGACGCTGCTGCTGGCCACGGTGACCGCAAGCTCGTTAATCAACACGGCCCTCCTCTCACCGTGGATCAAAAGCCCGGCGATGATGCTCGGGCTGGCTTCGTTTACCGGCGGTGTGCTGCTGACACCGTTTGTCTATCTGATTTTTGAATTCCTGCGCCAGCAGCACCGCCACCACCTGCTGGGGCTTGATACCAATAACCCGCCGCTGCGCACTTCGTTAATCATCTGGTGCAGCCTGTTCTTTATCATCGGCATCGGTACCCAGATGGTGCTGTCGCCGGAAATCGAGCGCCTGCTGCTGATTATGGTGTTTCTACCAAACGTGGTAATGGCGTGGAAGTTTGGCTGGCAGGGCGGCGTCCTCTCCGGCCTGCTGGGCAGCATGATGATCACCATCGCGCGCCAGGTTGGCGTCGGATTCAGCAATCTGCTGGAGCTGGAGATCTTCCTGGCGACTCAGGCGCTGCTCGGCATCGGTCTGGGGATTGCCATCAGCCGCCAGCAGCACCTGGCGCAAAACCTGCACCACTATCGCCAGCGGCTGGAAACGGAGCTGGCGGCGCGACGGGCGCTGACCGAAAAGCTGATTCACAGCGAAGAGGACACCCGCAAAAGCCTGGCGCGCGAACTGCACGACGAAATCGGCCAGAACATCACCGCGATTCAGATCCAGTCGCAGCTGGTGAAACGGGCGCGCGATCCGGCGCAGACCCAGGCCGCCGCCAGCCAGATTAACGAGCTCGCGCGGCGTATTCACCACTCCACCCGCCAGTTGTTGCGCCAGCTGCGCCCTCCGGCCCTCGATGAACTGTCGTTTAAAGAAGCGCTGCACCATCTGCTCAATGAGTTTGCCTTTGCCGAGCGCGGTATCCGCTGCCATTTTGATTATCAGCTGACCACCCCCCCGGAGAGCGAAACGTTACGCTTTACTCTCTATCGGTTACTGCAGGAATTGCTCAATAACGTCTGTAAACACGCCGACGCCAGCGAGGTCGCCATTGTCCTGTTTCAGCAAGGGGCGCTGCTGCGCCTGGAAGTGAAGGATAACGGTGTCGGTATCAGCCCAGACAAAATGGCCGGATTCGGTATTCAGGGCGTGCGCGAGCGTGTCAGCGCTCTAGGCGGCGAGCTGACGCTGGAGTCGCAGCAAGGTACGCGGGTAATTGTTAACCTGCCCACAAATTTGCAACAAACAGCCTGCTAACCAGGAAAAAGTCTTAGTCACTGCGGACTTTCTCTCATCCCCTTTCGATTTCACTTTCTTATAGTCAGCAAAACGGAGACGGCTATGCACGCACGCTCAGCAACCGACATCAACCAACATTACCGGACGCTGCGTCCCCAATTGCTGATGTACATGGTGATCGGCTATGCCGCGTTTTATCTGACGCGCAAGAGCGTCAACTACGTGCTGCCGGCGCTGCAAACGGATCTGGGGCTGGATAAAGGCGATATCGGCCTGCTGGGGTCGCTGTTTTACCTGACCTACGGCCTGTCGAAGTTTACCGCTGGGTTGTGGCACGACTGCCACGGGCAGCGCTGGTTTATGGGCGTTGGCCTGTTCACTACCGGCCTGCTGAACGTGGTGTTCGCCTTTGGCGAGTCGCTGACGCTACTGCTGGTGGTCTGGTCGCTGAACGGATTTTTTCAGGGCTGGGGATGGCCACCCTGTGCTCGCCTGCTGACCCACTGGTATTCGCGCAACGAACGCGGTTTCTGGTGGGGGTGCTGGAATATGTCAATCAATATCGGTGGGGCGATTATCCCCCTGATTAGCGCTTTTGCCGCCCACTGGTGGGGCTGGCAGGCGGCGATGCTGACACCGGGGATTATCAGCATGGCATCCGGCATCTGGTTAACGCTGCAACTGAAAGGGACACCTCAGGAAGAGGGACTGCCGTCAGTTGGCACCTGGCGCCAGGACCCGCTGGAACTGCGTCAGGAGCAGCAAAGCCCGCCGATGGGACTGTGGCGAATGTTGCGTACCACGATGCTGAAGAACTCGATGATCTGGCTGCTGGGTGTCTCTTACGTGCTGGTCTATCTGATCCGCATTGCGCTCAACGACTGGGGCAACATCTGGCTAACGGAGAGCCACGGCGTCAATTTGCTCAGTGCCAACGCGACGGTCATGTTGTTTGAAGCGGGCGGTCTGCTTGGCGCACTGTTCGCCGGTTGGGGCTCGGACCTGCTGTTCAGCGGCCAGCGGGCGCCGATGATTTTGCTGTTCACACTTGGGCTGATGGTCTCCGTCGCCGCGCTCTGGTTGGCCCCAGTGCATCACTACGCGCTGCTGGCGATCTGTTTCTTTACGGTGGGTTTCTTCGTTTTTGGCCCGCAAATGCTGATTGGCCTCGCGGCCGTAGAGTGCGGACACAAAGCGGCGGCGGGTTCCATTACCGGTTTTCTCGGCCTGTTTGCCTATCTGGGAGCCGCGCTGGCGGGCTGGCCTCTGTCGCTGGTCATTGAACACTACGGCTGGTCGGGGATGTTCAGTTTGCTCTCGGTCGCCGCAGTACTGATGGGTTTCTTACTGATGCCGCTGCTGATGGCGAGCATTACTACCTCTGCTGCTCAAAGGATAAAATAATGAAAAAAACGCTGGTCACTACCCTGATTGCTTCCGGCATGGCGCTGGCGACGTTAAGCGGCGCGGCGCAAGCCAAAGGTCGACTGGTGGTCTACTGCAGTGCCACCAACGAAATGTGTGAAGCCGAAACCAAAGCCTTCGGCGACAAATATGACGTGAAAACGTCATTTATCCGCAACGGCTCCGGCAGTACGCTGGCGAAAGTCGATGCCGAGAAGAAAAATCCGCAGGCCGATGTCTGGTACGGCGGCACCCTCGATCCGCAGTCCCAGGCCGGTGAAATGGGCCTGCTGCAACCCTATAAGTCGCCGAATCTTACGCAGGTAATGGAGCCGTTCCGCGATCCGGCGAAGCTAAAAGGCAACTACTCCTCGGCGGTATACGTCGGCATTCTCGGCTTTGGCGTGAACACCCAGCGCCTGAAAGAGAAAAACCTGCTGGTGCCAAAATGCTGGAAGGATCTGACCAAGCCGGAATACAAAGGCGAAATCCAGATTGCCGACCCGCAAAGCTCCGGCACCGCTTATACCGCGCTGGCGACCTTCGCTCAGTTGTGGGGAGAAGACCAGGCCTTTGATTACCTGAAACAGCTCAACGCCAACGTCTCCCAGTACACCAAATCCGGTATCGCCCCAGCGCGCAACGCCGCTCGTGGTGAAACAGCCATTGGCATCGGCTTCCTGCACGACTACTCGCTGGAGAAAGAACAGGGCGCACCGCTGGAGCTGGTCTCCCCCTGCGAAGGCACCGGCTATGAAATTGGTGGCGTGAGCATTCTGAAGGGCGCGCGCAACCTCGACAACGCCAAACTGTTCGTCGACTGGGTGCTGTCGAAAGAGGCCCAGGAGCTGGCGTGGAAAAAGGGCAAGTCCTATCAGATCCTGACCAACACCACAGCCGAAACTTCGCCGAACTCGCTGAAGCTCGACGACCTGAAGCTTATCAACTACGACATGGATAAATACGGATCAACTGATGTTCGTAAGGCGCTGATCAATAAGTGGGTTAGCGAAGTGAAGATGGGTAAATAAACCCGCGTTGCGTTCATTTGCCGGGTAGCGGCGTAAACATCTTACCCGGCCCATAATACCGGAACCGCTATGTCACAGACACTTGCACTCCATCCCGTGAAAAAGCGGGATGCGATATTCCTTTGGGTTTTATTCGGCTGGCTGGCGTTCGCCCTGCTGCCGAGCTGGAGCCTGGATTACGGTCTGCTGGAGTCCACGGGCGATGAAATTCTCGCGGCCTACGGCTGGTCACAGTTCAATATCAGCTGGCTGTGGTATCTGCTGCCGAGCCTGCTGCTGATTCGTCCATGGCAGGAAGCCAGCCGGGAGCAGCGCAGCCGCCACTACCTCGACGCCGGCTGGGCGCTCCTCTGTATGGCGTTTATCGTCGTCAGCGCCACCGTGGAAGGCCGCGGATTAGGCTACGCCACCCTCGTGCTGTTTGTCGCGCTGGGCGCCATCATGACCCTGGCGCTCACCCGCCTGGAATGGCTGGGCGGCGACCGCTTTGTGATTGGTTCGCTGGTCACTATCGTGGCGTTAATTGGCGTCTTTATCGTCTGGCCGAGCATCGCCATTTTCATCCCCATGTTCACCAACGAGGCGGGCGAGTTTGCCCCGCTGGCGTTTATGGCCGTGCTGTCGCAGGCGCATATCGTCCAGGTGATCCTCAACTCCATCGTCCTGTCGATTGCGGTAGGCATCGGCTGCACCTTCTTTGGCCTGGTGCTGGCGATTTACACCACCCGCATCGCCCAGCGCAGCGCGATTATTGGCCGCATTTTCTCGATTCTGCCGATCGTCACCCCGCCGTTTGTTGTGGGCTTAGGCGTGACGCTGATGATGGGCCGTTCCGGCTATGTCACCGAGTTTATGGTGGAGTGGTTCGGACTGACCAACACCAACTGGCTGTACGGGTTTACCGGCATCTGGCTGGCGCAGGTGCTGGCATTCACCCCGATGGCCTTTATGATCCTCGACGGCGCGATTAAGACCATTCATCCGTCGCTGGAGGAGGCATCGTACACCCTGCGCGCCAGCCGCTGGCAGACCTTTAACGGCGTCTTCGTCCCCCTGCTGAAACCGGCGCTGGCGAACGCCTTTTTAATCGTCATCGTCCAGTCGCTGGCCGATTTCAGCAACCCGCTGGTGCTCGGCGGCAACTTCGACGTGCTGGCGACACAGATCTACTTCTACATCACCGGTTCACAACTCGATTATCAGGCGGCAAGCACGCTGGGCGCGTTCCTGCTGCTGTTCTCGCTGCTGGTGTTCTGTATTCAGTATATGTGGATTGGCAAGCGCTCTTACGTCACGGTTTCCGGTAAATCCTATCGCGGCGACGTGCAGCCGCTGCCGGTGACCCTGGTGTGGAGCGTGATCGCTATTCTGGCGGTGTGGGTGGCCTTTAATGCCTTGCTCTACGGCAGCATTTTCTACGGCAGCTTTACCGTGAACTGGGGCGTGGATTACACCCTGACGCTGGATAACTTTATCAAGCTGTTTGGCCAGGGGATGAGCGATGGGGCGTGGCCTTCACTGCTCGATACCCTGCTCTACGCCGGGATTGCCGCACCGATCACCGCCGCCTTCGGTCTGCTGATCGCCTGGGTAGTGGTCCGCCAGCAGTTTAAAGGCAAAAAAACCATCGAGTTCACCACCATGCTGTGCTTCGCGGTACCGGGCACAGTGGCAGGCGTCTCCTATATTCTCGCCTTTAACAGCGCCCCGGTGTACCTCACCGGCACCGCGGCCATTGTCATTATCTCGATGGTGATGCGTAACGTGCCGGTCGGTATTCGCGCCGGGATCGCCGGACTCGGCCAGATCGATAAATCGCTGGATGAAGCCTCGCTCAGCCTGCGCGCCGGCTCTCTGCGCACTATCACCCACATTCTGCTGCCGCTGCTGCGCCCGGCGATCCTCTCGGCGTTGATCTACAGCTTTGTGCGCGCTATTACCACCGTCAGCGCCATCGTATTCCTCGTGACGCCGGATACCCGCGTCGCTACCGCCTATATCCTCAACCGGGTGGAAGACGGCGAATACGGCGTGGCGATAGCCTACGGGTCGATTCTGATCGTGGTGATGCTGGCGATTATTTTTATCTTTGACTGGCTGATTGGGGAAGCGCGTATCTCCCGGTCTAAAGCCAAAAACCAGGCGTAATGGAGCGCACTATGAGTCAGAAAAATTTCGTTGAACTGCGCAACGTCACCAAACGATTCGGCAGTAACACGGTCATCGACAATATCAATCTCACCATCCCGCAGGGGCAGATGGTGACGCTGCTTGGTCCATCCGGCTGTGGCAAGACCACGATTCTGCGCCTGGTCGCCGGTCTGGAAAAACCAAGCGAAGGGCAGATTTTTATTGATGGCGAGGACGTCACCCATCGCTCGATTCAGCAGCGCGATATCTGCATGGTGTTTCAGTCGTATGCCCTGTTCCCGCATATGTCGCTGGGGGAAAACGTCGGCTACGGTTTGAAGATGCTGGGCGTGTCGCGCGCCGATGTGAAGACGCGAGTGAAAGAAGCGCTGGCGATGGTCGATCTGGAAGGATTCGAGGACCGTTATGTCGATCAGATCTCCGGCGGTCAGCAGCAGCGCGTGGCGCTGGCGCGCGCCCTGATCCTCAAACCGAAGGTGTTGCTGTTTGATGAGCCGTTGAGTAACCTCGACGCCAACCTCCGGCGCAGCATGCGCGATAAGATCCGCGAGCTGCAAAAGCAGTTTGATATCACCTCGCTGTACGTGACCCACGATCAGAGCGAAGCCTTTGCGGTTTCCGATACCGTGCTGGTGATGAATAAAGGTCATATCATGCAGATCGGCTCGCCACAGGATCTTTACCGCCAGCCCGCGTCGCGCTTCATGGCGAGCTTTATGGGCGACGCCAACCTGTTCCCGGCCGCCTTCAGCGAGGATTTTGTCGATATTTATGGCTATCGGCTGCCGAGACCGCTGCATTTCGCCGTCCAGGGCGAAGGCAGCGTCGGCGTACGTCCGGAGGCGATTACCCTGAGCGATCGCGGCGAGGAGAGCCAGCGCTGCACCATCCGCCACGTGGCCTATATGGGGCCGCAGTATGAGGTGACGGTGGAGTGGCACGGGCAGGAAATTTTGCTGCAGGTGAACGCGACGCGGCTGCAGCCGGATGTCGGCGAGCAGTATTACCTCGAAATCCACCCGTACGGGATGTTTGTGCTGGCCGATGCGGCGTAACTGATGCCGGGTGACGGCGAGCCGTATTTCCTCGAAATCTATCAGTACGGGATGTTTGTGCTGGCGGATGTGGCTTAACTGATGCCGGGTGGCGGCTTGCACCTTACCCGGCTTACGGTTCCCACACGTTGCAGGCCGGGTGAGCGCAGCGCCATCCGGCACAAACTCAGCGCTGCGCGTTCAGTTCGGCGATATCCTTCGGCGTAGTGCGGCAGCAGCCGCCAATCAGCTTCGCGCCCGCCGCCAGCCACTGGGGCAAATATCCCGCCAGCGTTTCACAGGCTTCGCCGTGGTGATGCCACGTCTTCGTCACAGGATCATAGTGCTCGCCAGAGTTAGGATAAACCACCAGCGGCAACACCGTCAGGCTATGCAGATGCTCCAGCGCGGCGGTGGTGTTTTCCAGGGCGATACAATTAATGCCCAGCGCCACCACCTGCGGATAGTTGGCCAGTACGGCAATCACTTCCCGCAACGGCGTACCATCACTGAGATGCTGCGCATCGCGCAGGGTAAACGAGAACCAGGCGCGCGCGCGCGGATAGGTGGTCAGCAATTCTGCCAGCGCCTTAATCTCAACAAAATTCGGCATCGTTTCGCAGGCCAGCAGATCGGCGCCGGCGTCCAGCAGCGCTTCTACACGGGGACGGTGGAACGCCTGAAACACTTCGTGGCTACGGACGTAATCGCCGCGATACTCCGAACCATCGGCAAGATACGCGCCGTACGGCCCGACCGACCCCGCCACCAGTAGCGCACCTGCCTGCGGGTTTTCGGCGAGATATGCTTCCCGAGCCTTCCGCGCCAGTTCAACGCTTTTGCCGATCAGCGCCTTCGACTGCGCTTCATCCAGCCCACGGGCGGTAAATCCGGCCGGAGTGGCCTGATAGCTGGCGGTGATAGCGACCTGTGCGCCGGCGCGAAAGTAATCCAGATGAACTTCGCGGATCAGTTCCGGGTTGTCAACCAGCACTTTCGCCGACCACAGGCTGTCGGCGAGATTGCATCCGCGTGCTTCCAGCTCCGTCGCCATCGCGCCATCCAGCACGATAAAAGGCTGTGCCTCCAGGATGGCGGTTAACGGATTATTCTGCGACATGTTGAGGCTCCTGGGTCAATGCCCGTGAACGAGTCAGATAGTACGCACCATAACACAGGGCGACGAACGGAATCCCGCACCACAGTGCAATTCTCTGGCTGGGGTCAAATGCGAGACCAATGCAGGCTACCAGGCACAAAATAAAACCCAGAACCGGCACCAGCGGATACCACGGCGCGCGATAGTGCAGTTCGCTCAGCGCTTTACCCTGCTGGAGGTGGCGGCGACGGAACATAAAGTGCGATGCGCAAATGCTTATCCAGACCGCCACCACCGCGAAACCGGAGATAGCCGACAGCGCAACAAAGACCGTATCCGGCGCCACCACGCTGGAAAACAGCGCCAGTAGGCCGCCCAGCATGCTGACTGACAGCGCGATCAACGGCACGCCGTTCTTGTTCACTTTGGCAAAACAGGCCGGCAGCGTCTTTTCATTCGACAGCGACCACAGCATCCGCCCGGAAGCGTACAGTCCGGAGTTCGCCGCGGAGAGAATGGCCGTCAGGATCACAAAGTTAAAAATGTCCGCCGCATAAGGGATACCCACCTTTTCGAACACCAGCACAAACGGGCTTTTTTCCACCCCCGCCTGCTGCATCGGGATCAGCGCCGCCAGCACAAAAACGGTACCGATAAAAAAGATAATCAGGCGCGCGATGGTCGTGCGGATCGCGACCGGGATGACCTGATGCGGGTTTTGCGTCTCACCGGCGGCGATACCGATAAGCTCGGTACCGGAGAAGGCGAAATTCACCGCCACCATGGTCATCAGAATCGGCAATCCACCGTGAGGGAACCAGCCTTCCGCGGTAATGTTGTGCAGCCCTGGCGCCGGTGAGCCATCCTGCATCGGAATAAAGCCAAAAATGGCGGCGCCGCCAAGAATGATAAAGGCAATGATGGTGACGACTTTCACCAGCGAAAACCAGAATTCACCTTCGGCGAAAAAGCGTGTGGAGATGACGTTGAGACCAAAAATCAGCGCGCAGAACAGAACGCACCAGATCCATACCGGCACCTGCGGAAACCAGTACTGCATGCAAAACCCGGCGGCAGTAAAACTTGAACCCAGCGCCACCGTCCAGGTCAGCCAGTAGAGCCACGCCACGGTATAACCGGTCGCCGGACCGAGATAGCGTGCGGCATAGACGTGAAACGCCCCGGTTTCCGGCATCGCCACCGACAGTTCGCCCAGGCACTGCATCACCAGCCAGACCACCAGCGCGCCGATCAGATAGGCCAGCAGCGTACCCGCCGCCCCAGTGGTGGAGATGATATAGCCTGTATTAAAGAATAACCCTGTACCAATGACGCCACCCAGCGACAGCATGATCAGGTGACGCGTCTTCATGGTGCGCTTTAACGGCCCACCTTGTTGTGTTGTTTGCATTTGACCTCATGGGCGTATAGACATCTAAACATCCAGATAAGGTATTCCTTATACCTCGCCCACCAGGAAATTGCAAAAAACAACGCTATCCCCTCTTCCAACGGAAAGTGGTTCGCGCAGAGAACTGCACCATAACGGCTATCAATCATCGTGCAGTTCGCCTCTTTTTTGCGCATCAAGCTTGAACAAAGTGGCTAAACCGCCTCTGTGGGTGACCTGGCACTCTCCTTGCAGATCTCAGAATATCTTTATCTGGCGAGGCATCGACAATGACAGAGCAAACCACAACATTAAAAAGAACGCTCGGCAGTTTCCGCTTATGGGGGATCGCCGTAGGGTTGGTTATTTCCGGGGAGTATTTCGGCTGGAGCTACGGCTGGTCGCAGGCCGGGACGCTGGGCTTTATGATTGTGGCGCTGGCGATTGCCGCCATGTACTGCGCTTTTATCTTTAGCTTTACCGAGCTGACCACCGCCATTCCGCACGCGGGAGGGCCATTCGCATACGCCTACCGCGCCTTCGGCCCGACCGGCGGCTTTATTGCCGGTTTCGCCACCCTGATTGAGTTTGTCTTTGCCCCTCCGGCGATAGCCATGGCGATCGGCGCCTATCTTAACGTCCAGTTCCCGGCGCTGGATCCCAAATGGGTCGCCTGCGGGGCCTACGTTATCTTTATGACGCTGAACATCCTCGGCGTCGGCATTGCTGCAACGTTTGAATTGATCGTCACCCTGCTGGCAATTTTCGAGCTGCTGGTGTTTATGGGAGTGGTGGCGCCTGGCTTCTCATGGAGCCACTTTACCGCCAACGGTTGGGCCGGTGCAGAGAGTTTTAGCGGCCTGGCACTACCGGGAATGTTTGCCGCAATTCCCTTTGCTATCTGGTTCTTTCTGGCGATTGAGGGGGCATCAATGGCAGCCGAAGAGGCAAAAGATCCGCAGCGTACCATTCCTCGCGCGCTGGGCGGCGGTATTCTGACCCTCACCGTGCTGGCCATCGGCGTGATGGTGTTTGCTGGCGGGGTTGGTGACTGGCGCACCCTGTCCAACATCAACGACCCGCTGCCGCAGGCGATGAAAATGGTCGTGGGCACCAGCAGCGGCTGGCTGCATATGTTGGTGTGGCTGGGTCTGTTCGGTCTGGTGGCCTCATTTCACGGCATCATTATGGGCTATTCCCGGCAGATCTACTCGCTGGCGCGGGCAGGCTATCTCCCGGCCAGTCTTGCCACCCTCAACCGCCGAACCCGCACGCCGTATCTGGCGATCCTCGCTGGCGGCGTGGTGGGTATCGCGGCCATTTTCTCCGACTCGCTGATCACCATCAGCGGCATGCCGCTGACTGCTTGTATCGTCACTATGTCGGTATTTGGCGCTATTGTTATGTATATCATCTCAATGGCGGCGCTGTTTAAGCTGCGCCGCAGCGAGCCAAATTTGATTCGTCCGTTCCGCGCGCCGCTCTACCCTTGGGCACCGGCCTTCGCCCTGGCGATGGCAGTACTCTGTCTGGTGGCGATGGTCTGGTATAACCTGCTGCTGGCGCTGATTTTCGCGGCGATGATGCTGGGAGGCTATCTGTGGTTTCGCAAAACCGCGTCCGCCCGCGAACGTGCGCCGGCAGACCCACAGTTGCGCATTGTCTCCTGAGGAGGCGACATGTATAAAACAACGCTATCGGGCCAGGTCTGGCGCTTTGATAGTCTGAAAACGCTGATGGCGAAAGCCTCGCCAGCGCGATCCGGCGATGCGCTGGCGGGCGTTATCGCCGATAGCGCCGAGGAGCGCATGGCGGCAAAAATCGCGCTGGCGGATGTCCCGCTAAGCGATATTCTGGCCAATCCACTGATCCCGTATGAACAGGATGAGGTCACCCGGCTGATTATCGACACCCACGATAGCGCTGGATTCGCCGCCATTCGCCACCTGACGGTCGGGGATTTTCGCGACTGGCTGCTGGATGACGCGACCGATACCGCCACCCTGCAACAGGTCGCGCGGGCGATAACGCCGGAAATGGCGGCGGCAGTCAGCAAACTGATGCGCAATCAGGATCTGATCCTCGCCGCCAACAAGTGCCAGGTCATTACCCGTTTTCGCAATACGATAGGGTTGCCGGGACATCTTAGCGTCCGCCTGCAGCCTAATCACCCGACCGATGACATGAAGGGCATTGCTGCCAGCATGCTTGATGGCCTGCTGTATGGTGCGGGCGATGCGGTGATCGGCATTAACCCGGCCAGCGACAGCCTGCCGGTGCTGGCGCAGCTCAACCATATGCTCGACGATATTATTCAGCGCTTTGCCATCCCCACCCAGTCGTGCATTCTGACCCACGTCACCAACACCCTGCAGCTGATTGAGCGCGGCGCGCCGGTCGATCTGGTGTTCCAGTCGGTGGCGGGAACCGAGGCGGCCAACAGTGGTTTTGGTATTAATCTGGCCTTACTGCAGGAGGCGCATGAGGCGGCGCTGAGCCTTAATCGCGGCACCCTGGGCAACAATGTGATGTATTTCGAAACCGGTCAGGGAAGCGCCCTCTCCGCCAATGCGCATCACGGCGTCGATCAGCAAACTTGCGAAGCGCGCGCCTACGCCGTGGCCCGCCATTTCGACCCGCTGCTGGTCAATACGGTGGTCGGTTTTATCGGCCCGGAATATCTCTACGACGGTAAGCAGATCATCCGTGCCGGTCTGGAGGATCACTTCTGCGGCAAGCTGATGGGGCTGCCGATCGGCTGCGACGTCTGCTATACCAACCACGCCGAAGCGGATCAGGATGATATGGACACGCTTCTGACCCTGCTGTGTACCGCCGGACTGACCTTCTTAATCGGCGTGCCGGGCGCGGACGATATTATGCTTAACTATCAGAGCACTTCCTTTCACGATGCGCTGTACGCCCGTCGCCTGCTCGGTCTGAAGCACGCCCCGGAGTTTGCCGCCTGGCTGACAAAAATGCGCATTATCGACCCGGACGGCACTCTGCGTCTGACCGATGCCCGCCATCCGCTGCTGTCCGTTCTGCCGCAAGGAGAACCGGTATGAATCCACCCGACGCCTGGAACCCACTGCGCGAATTTACCGATGCGCGCATTGCGCTGGGGCGCAGCGGTGCCAGCCTGCCCACGCGCGAAGTGCTCAACTTTGGTCTGGCTCATGCCCGGGCGCGCGACGCCATCCACCGGCCGTTTGAAAGCGAGCAGCTTGAAGCGCCGCTGGCGGAAATGGGGCTCTCTTCGCTTACGGTGCGTAGCGCCGCCGGCGATCGGCATATTTACCTTAACCGTCCCGATCTGGGGCGCCGGCTGGATGAGGCCAGCCGTGCCGATCTGGCCGCCAGCGGCGTGCGTCCAGCGGACCTGCTGCTGGTGATTGGTGACGGGCTCTCCTCGTATGCCGTGCATCGTCAGGCTCTGCCGCTGATTCGCGCGCTGCTGCCCTATCTGCACACGCTGGGCATCAGCCTCGCGCCGGTCGTGCTTGCCCATCAGTCCCGAGTGGCGCTGGGGGATGATATTGGCGAAACGCTGAAGGCCAGGGCAGTGGCGATATTAATCGGCGAGCGGCCGGGACTCTCGTCGCCGGACAGCCTTGGCGTCTATCTGACCTGGCAACCGCATCGTCAACGACTGGAGTCGGAGCGTAACTGTATTTCGAATATTCGCCCGGACGGGCTGAACTATGAAGCCGCCGCCTTTAAGCTGGCGTGGCTGCTGGAGCAGGCTTTTCTCCGTCGTCTGACCGGCGTGCACCTTAAGGATGAGAGCGATAACCCGGCGCTACATGGCAGGGTGAAACCGCGAGGGATTCAACAGATTTAAAGCTGCTGGAGGCTGCAGCATGGCATCCCGCTCGCCGCAACCTCCAGCAGCCTCGCGCTACACAAAGCACACCTCGTTCCAGTAGGCTTCACGCGTCCTGCGCCGCTCAGTATGTCTTATCATGGCGGAACCACCGTGTTTCAACATTGCCGATATCCACGCCGTAAAGGCTGGCGACCGGCAATATGGCCTCCATCATGCGTTGGGTATCCTGCTGCCCGGCTTCACCGTTAGATAAAAAAGCCAGCCAGCGCGTTAATCGTTGCCATAGTGCTACTTTCATTTCTCCTCCGTCGGGAAGCAATTTGCCTGACCGTATTTCAACCACAGATGGCACCAGCCTGGAAATATCAATTCCGGGTTTTCAATCCCGGAAGACGCATATCGCCCCGCCGGTCACGCCGGGGAATACCCACACACTCTCTCAACTCTTTTTTGAAATAGATAAGAACTTTTTCTTCTTTGTCGGAGATGGTCGGTTTGTGGGAGCGTGATGAACACAAAACAAAAACAGGGATTCAGGGGAAATAATCATGCGCATTGCAAAAACAAAAATCGCGTTGGCGCTGGGGATTCTGGCGCTAACCGCCCAGGTTCAGGCAGACCAGTTGGCTGACATCAAAGCCGCTGGCGTGGTAAAAGTCGCCACCTTCGATGCTAACCCACCGTTTGGTTCTGTCGACCCTAAAACTCACCAGCTGGTGGGCTATGATGTTGATTTCGCTAAGGCGCTGGCCAAATCGCTCGGCGTAAAACTGGAGCTGGTCGCCACTAATCCGGCGAACCGTATCCCGCTGTTGCAATCCGGCAAGGCCGATCTGATCGTCGCCGATATCACCATCACGCCGGAGCGTGCACAGGTTATTGATTTTTCCACACCATACTTCGTTACTGGCCAGCAGTTCCTCGTGCCGGCGAAATCGGCGGATAAGCTTGAGGATTACCGCAAAGCGCGGATCGGCGCGGTAAAAGGCACCACCGGCGAACAGGCGCTGCATCAGCGTTTCCCGCAGTCTCGCGTGCTCTCCTATGATGATATTCCGTTGGCGCTGACCGCCCTGCGTAACGGTAACGTCCAGGCCATCACCCAGGACAGTACCATTCTGGCCGGCCTGCTGGCAGAAGCGCCGGACAAAGCCAACTTTAAAATCCTCCCCGATTTGCTGAGCAAAGAAGAAATCGGCGTTGGCGTCAAGAAAGGTGAACCGGCGCTGCTGAAAGCGGTTAACGATGAGCTGGTTAATCTGGAAAAATCGGGCCAGGCCGCCAAAATCTATGATGTCTGGTTTGGCCCTGCCACCAAAACGCCACAGCCGCGTGCGTTTACCATAGAAGCTAAATAATATGTTATCGGCTCTGTTTTCACGCTCCGCGGCTTCGTCCGCGGATTTTTCACATTTGCAGCGCGCCAGTATTGAATTTCGCCAGGCAGCAAAACGCTACGGCGACCATCAGGTGCTCAACGGTATCAATCTGCAGGTAGAACCGGGGGAAGTGGTCGCGATCCTTGGGCCGTCAGGATCGGGGAAATCAACGCTGATCCGGCTGATCAATCAGCTCGAATCCCTCAGTGGAGGCGAGATTCTGATCGACGGCAAACCCACTCGCCATCTTACGGACAGCGCGCTGCGTCAGTTACGCAGCCGAGTGGGCTTCGTTTTCCAACAGTTCAACCTCTACGCTCATCTGACGGCGCAGGAAAATATCACCCTGGCGCTGGAGCGCGTGCACGGCTGGGGGAAAACCGCCGCGCGCGAACGCGCACTGGCGCTGCTACAACAGGTCGGACTGGAGGATAAAGCCCACCAGATGCCGGCCCAGCTCTCTGGCGGCCAGCAGCAGCGCGTGGCCATTGCCCGCGCCCTCGCCTCGTCGCCGCAAATTATTCTCTTCGATGAACCCACCTCGGCGCTCGATCCGGAGATGATCGGCGAAGTGTTGCTGGTGATGAAGACGCTGGCGCACAGCGGTATTACCATGGTGGTCGTGACGCATGAGATGCAGTTTGCTCGCGAAATTGCCGATCGGGTGGTGTTTATCGACGGCGGCGATATTCTCGAAGTGGCGCCGCCGACGGACTTTTTCGCCCGGCCACAGCACGCCCGCACGCGTCGTTTTCTGCAAAAGGTGCTCAATCCGCTGCATCAGGAGAGTCTCGAGTGAACCCGGTTCTCGACTGGCACGGCGTACTGAGCGGGCAGCCGCTGCAATGGATCATCTCCGGCTTTCTGACCACCGTGTGGGTCAGCCTCGCCGGGATAGGCCTGGCCACCGTCCTGGCGGTGCTGCTGCTGGCGCTGCGCTTAGGCGGCGGCCGCAGCGGACGTGGCCTGGTCGCCTGCTGGGTCTCGCTGTTTCGCAATACGCCGCTGCTGGTACAGCTGCTGTTCTGGTATTTCGCCTCCTGGAACCTGCTGCCGCTGGCGGCGCGGGATTTCATTAATGCCGACCATGCCTGGTCCATTCTGCCAGGGAACGTCTGGTGGCTGACCCCGGAATTTCTCTGCTCAATGTGGGGGCTGGGGGTATTCACCTCGGCGTTTCTGGTAGAAGAGATCGCCTCCGGGCTGCGCGCCGTCAGCCACGGTCAGCGGGAAGCCGCCCTTTCACAGGGTTTTACGCCGTGGGGCGAACTGCGTCATATTCTGCTGCCGCAGGGGCTGGCGAACGCCTGGCAACCGATTATCGGCCAGTATCTGAATCTGATGAAGCTCTCATCGCTGGCCAGCGGCATCGGCTTTGCCGAACTGACCTACCAGGTGCGGCAAATCGAAAGCTATAACGCTCACGCACTGGAAGCTTTCGCCGTCGGTACGGCGTTGTATCTGGCGTTGGGAGTGGTTATGGGGATGGCGCTGGCGCGTCTTGGTCCGGGCAAAACGCAGCACAGGAGCGCACAGCATGAACGCTAATCTGGCGGTCATCGCCGATAACCTCGATTACCTGCTGTGGGGACGGCTGGCGGAAGGCATTCCCGGCGGCGTTGCATTGACGCTGATGATGGCAATCGGTGCTGCGGCGCTGGCGCTTCCCTTCGGCATTCTGCTGGCAGGCGCCGCCTGGCGTTATGGCGGACTGGTGCGTCGACTGCTGTTCCTGTGGGCGGAGCTGATTCGCGGCATTCCGCTTATTTTCGTCATTTTTTGGCTCTGGTATCTGCTGCCGATGCTGACCGGGAGCGACCTGCCGGGGGCACTGACGGTCACCCTGGCGCTGGCGTGGTTTACCGCCGCCTCGGTGATGCACTCGGTGCTGGCGGGACTGCAGTCGCTGCCCGCCGGGCAATGTGAAGCAGCGCGAACCCAGGGGTTTTCTGCCGGGCAAGCGCTGCGTTTAATTCTGCTGCCGCAGGCGCTGCGTAATATTCAGCCCTCGCTGGTTGGGATTTTTATCAACCTGCTCAAAGACACATCGCTGGCGTTTATTGTCAACGTGCCGGAGCTCACCACCGTCGCCGGTCAGGTCAATAACCGGGTACAAATCTACCCGCTGGCGATTTTTGTCTTCACCGGTGCGGTCTATTACCTGCTGTGCTGCGGCCTGAGCCTGCTGGCTAACCGTCGTTATATTCGGCGCTACGCCGACAGGCACTAAGCCCGCGGATAAGACACGGCGGCACATTCGTGCGCCGCCGATCTGGCCCCTTGCCTCGGTGGATTTGCACGACATCGCTCGCGCAATAACCGCACCGTTCACTGTTTTTTCGCCTTACTGTCATATGACGATCACATAAAACGCCATTAATAGTGCCCAGTTTAATGACGAATCTGGACGCTCTTATGAATAGTTCTCTTGCCGCGGTAACCGACACCGATTATCCGCATTTTGGTCAGCCGAATACTGCCCGGCAGCGGAAAGTCTTAAGCGTGCGCAACCTGAATAAGTCTTACAGTGCGCAGCAAACCGTACTCGATAACGTCAGTTTCGATCTGCATGTCGGCGAGTTGGTCGGCGTTATCGGCCGCTCTGGCGCCGGGAAGTCGACCCTGCTGCATGTGTTGAACGGCACCCACAGCGCCACCGGCGGCGAGATCCTCAGCTACCCGGAAGTGGGCATGCCGCACGACGTGACGAAGCTAAAAGGCCGTGCGCTGAACGCCTGGCGCAGCGAGTGCGGCATGATTTTCCAGGACTTCTGCCTGGTGCCGCGTCTTGACGTGTTAACCAACGTGCTGCTGGGCCGGCTGAGCCAGACCTCAACGCTGAAATCCCTGTTTAAGATCTTCCCTGACGCCGACCGCGCGCGCGCCATCTCGCTACTGGAGTGGATGAATATGCTTCCCCATGCCCTGCAGCGGGCTGAAAACCTCTCCGGCGGGCAGATGCAGCGCGTGGCGATTTGTCGCGCGCTGATGCAGAACCCCGGTATTTTGCTGGCCGATGAGCCGGTTGCCTCTCTCGATCCGAAAAACACACAGCGCATCATGAACGTACTGCGCGAAATCAGCGAACAGGGCATCAGCGTGATGGTGAACCTGCACTCGGTGGAACTGGTGAAAGAGTATTGCACGCGAGTAATTGGCGTCGCGAAAGGCAACATTATTTTTGACGACCATCCCTTACGGCTGACTCAGGATATTCTGCATCAGCTGTACGGGGATGAAATTAGCCAATGGCATTAATTTCCACTCACACGGACAAGATAATGAAACAATACATCACTGGTGCAGTTCGTATATCCGCCGCGGTTGCGGGAATGATGATGGCATGGCAGGCAAGTGCTGCGGAGCAGCCAAAAGAATTAAACCTGGGGATCCTGGGGGGCCAGAACGCCACCCAGCAAATTGGTGATAACCAGTGTGTAAAACAGTTTCTCGACAAAGAGCTGAACGTCGATACCAAATTACGCAACTCCTCTGACTATTCTGGCGTTATTCAGGGTCTGCTGGGCGGTAAAGTGGATGTCGTGCTGAGTATGTCGCCTTCTTCTTACGCCTCGGTTTATCTCAATAACCCGAAAGCGGTCGATATCGTTGGTATCGCCGTGGATGATAAAGATCAGTCCCGCGGTTACCACTCAGTGATCATTGTCAAAGCGGACAGCCCGTATAAATCGTTAGACGATCTGAAAGGCAAAGCATTCGGCTTCGCTGACCCGGACTCCACTTCCGGCTATTTGATCCCGAACCACGCCTTCAAACAGAAATTCGGCGGCACTTCGGATAACAAATACAACAACTTCTTCTCCAGCGTGACCTTCTCCGGCGGCCACGAACAGGACATCCTGGGCGTGCTGAACGGCCAGTTCGCGGGGGCGGTCACCTGGACCTCAATGGTCGGCGACTACAACAGCGGCTACAGCGTCGGTGCCTTCAACCGCCTGATTCGTATGGATCACCCGGATCTGATGAAACAGATCCGCATCATCTGGCAATCGCCGCTGATCCCCAACGGCCCGATCCTGGTCAGCAACGCGCTGCCGGCAGACTTTAAAGCCAAAGTCATCACCGCGATCAAAAAGCTGGATACCGACGACCACGCCTGCTTTGTGAAAGCGATGGGCGGTACTCAGCATATCGGTCCGGGCAGCGTGGCCGACTTCCAGCAGATTATCGATATGAAACGCGAGCTGGTCAGCGCCCGTTAATCCCGCCCCAACGCCGCCTCCGCGAAGATCCGCGTGAGGCGGCGGCATCCTGAAGACCCAGCGACGTATGAATATATCGAACACCGAATTTGAACGTTATTACCAGCAGGTACGGGCACGGCAAAAGCGCGATACCTTTAGCTGGTCTCTGCTCCTGCTGGTGCTTTATTTCGCCGCCGGCAGCGCCGCTGAATTTAATCTCTTCACTATCTGGCACTCTCTGCCAAATTTTCTCGATTACATGTTTGAGACAGTGCCGACACTCCATGTCAGTGCGCTGTTCGCCGATGTCCACACCAAAGGCTCGCTGGCCTACTGGGGCTATCGTCTGCCGATTCAGCTACCGCTGATCTGGGAAACATTACAGCTGGCGCTGGCTTCCACGCTGATTGCGGTGGTCATTGCGACTCTGCTGGCATTCCTCGCCGCCAATAACGCCTGGTCACCTCCGCCGCTGCGTTTTGCCATCCGCGTTCTGGTGGCGTTTTTACGCACCATGCCGGAGCTGGCGTGGGCGGTGATTTTCGTGATGGCCTTCGGCATCGGCGCCATCCCTGGCTTTCTGGCCCTGATGCTGCACACCATTGGTAGCCTGACCAAGCTGTTTTACGAAGCGGTGGAAAGCGCACAGGACAAACCGGTACGCGGCCTGATGGCCTGCGGAGCTTCACCGCTCCAGCGCATTCGCTTCGCGCTGTGGCCGCAGGTCAAACCGATTTTTCTCTCCTACGGCTTTATGCGTCTGGAGATTAACTTTCGCTCATCCACCATTCTTGGGCTGGTGGGCGCCGGCGGGATCGGTCAGGAGCTGATGACCAACATCAAGCTGGATCGTTACGATCAGGTCAGCATCACACTGCTGCTGATCATCATCGTGGTGTCGCTGCTGGATATGCTGTCCGGCCGCCTGCGACAGTGGGTTCTTGAGGGGAAAAAATGAGTCAATGGCAGAGCCAACCGGATGTCGCCGCCAGCCGTCGGCAGCATCGGCAACTGTATCAAGTCCAGGGGCGCTATTTGCGCTTCGTCGGTCTGCTGACGTTGGCGGGCTTACTTTACTACCTCTGGTTTTTTACACAGTTTGGCATTAGCGGCGAACAGCTCACCACCGGTCTGCAGCAAATCAGCCGCTATCTGCTGCGGATGTTTGTCTGGCACGACTTTTTCAACTGGCC
>NZ_JBCNNS010000051.1:0-28796 GCF_039594335.1 Raoultella sp. | reverse complement strand
GCCACTTTGAGCGCGACGGAGATCCAGTCGTTCAGCCGTTTTTGCAATTCAGGATAGTTGCGCTGGGTCTGCGGCGACAGGGTGATGGCTTTTGCTATCCAGCGTGACAAGATACCGGAGAGCAGCGCAGCGGCGCCGATAATCGCCAGACTGCGAACCGTGGCGCCCATCATAAACTTCAGGCTGTTGCCGGGGTCGAACAGCGAAAAGAAAAACAGCACGATAAAGTAGAGGCAGGCCAGCCAGTGCCAGATGAGCGCAAAGGCGCGGATAAACAGGCTAAAGAAGGCCAGAGAGCGGTTTGCCAGGTGCAGCAGCCCTTGGGTAATCCGCGCTTTATTACGGAAAATCAGATACAGCGCCCAGAGAGTGATGCACAGCATAATGACCACATTCGCCAGCGCTCCGACCTGGACGTTGACCTGACTGGAGATAATCGGCACTACGACAATCAGGCCGTAGCCAATCAGACTGCTCAGCGCGCTCAGACGCAGGCTCCAGTACTTCGCGCTGTCATCGCTGAGGTTAAACGGCCTCAGATCCGCCACTCGTGGGCAGAAAATCAGCCGCAGAATAGCTTTAAAAAACTCAATTAGGGCGAAGGCGTTCAGAAACAGGCTTTGCTGAAAGGCGATCGTCCGGTTCCCGCCGTTAAACCGATCGCTGAGCATCTGGCCAACAAAGAGCGTCAGCGCCAGCAGGAGCAGATCGAAGATAAACGCGCTGGCGATGGTGGCCGGAAGCTGTAACCAGTTACCGCGATCGTGGTTTTTGCGCCGCCCCCACTGACCCATTTTGCGATACAGCGGCAGCGCGGCGAGGCGTACCAGCCACCAGAAGGCGAAAACCAGTACGGTCAGCAGCAGGAAATGGCCCGCGGCGTTGCGAAAGGTTTCGGCGTGGAAAGGTTTGTGCGCAGAGGCGGTGATATTGCGCCACAGCTGAGAGAAACGCGAAGCAAAGCGTTCACCGTACTCACGGCTCACCTGGGTGACGTTTTCCAGTACCGTTCGCTCATCTTTCTCTTCCGGCGGCGTCAGCTTTGGCGTGCTGGCCGGCGGCGGAGTGGCGGCGGCCGAGCGCAACTGGTCGATCAACTCCTTACGGGCGGCATCGTTTTCCAGCACGTCAGCCAGCGCTGCATAGGCGGCTTTTTTTTTCTCGAGGTCAGGTTCACTGCTGGCGGGTTGTTCAGCGGTCGCGGTCGGGACGCCGGGCAGCGTCGCTGCCGAAAGTGGAGCGGTAAACAGCGTTGCAAGCAGTAACAGGATCCACGGCACGGGCGCCTCCGTCTCATTCCAAAACCATTAAGTATAGAGGTTGATCACGAGAGAAGCGGTGTGGGATGTGTCTGGAAAGTCAAAGCGGCTCCCCGCCTGCGGGGAGCCTGGGGATATCAGGCGACGTGCTGCAGGAACTCGCGCAGACGCGGACTTGGCGGATTTTTCACCAGTACCTGCGGATCGCCATCTTCTGCGATTCGCCCTTTGTCGATAAAGATCAGTCGCGATGCCACTTTCTCGGCAAAGCCAATCTCATGGGTAACGATAACCATCGTCATCCCTTCTTCCGCCAGATCCTGCATCACTTTCAGCACTTCGTGGCGCAGTTCCGGATCCAGAGCCGAGGTCGGTTCGTCAAACAGCATCATTTTAGGTTTTACCGCCAGGGCGCGAGCGATGGCTACACGCTGCTGCTGACCGCCGGAGAGCTCGGAAGGGTAGTGGTGCGCGCGTTCGGCGAGCCCCACTTTTTCCAGCAGATCTTTAGCCAGTTTTTCGGCGGCCTCTTTTTTAGCGCCGCGTACGCGTAGCGGCCCGAACATGACGTTCTCCAGCGCCGTCAGGTGCGGGAACAGATAGAACTGTTGAAACACCAT
This sequence comes from Raoultella sp., assembly GCF_039594335.1. Lineage (NCBI taxonomy): Bacteria > Pseudomonadati > Pseudomonadota > Gammaproteobacteria > Enterobacterales > Enterobacteriaceae > Klebsiella > Raoultella sp. The sequence goes on along the minus strand of NZ_JBCNNS010000051.1, from coordinate 26,917 downwards.
CCCGGCTTCCTGACGGATCAGGCGCTCGTCGACTTTCGGGTCATTCACCTTCAGGCCATCGACGATCAGTTCGCCGCTGGTGATCTCTTCGAGTTTATTAATACAGCGCAGCAGCGTTGATTTCCCGGAGCCGGATGGCCCGATAATCACCACGACTTCGCCTTTATTGATCTTCAGATCGATATCGTGCAGCACCTTGGTTGGGCCAAAGTGCTTGGAAACATTTTTAAATTCAATCACAGGATTTTCATCCTTCTTTCAAGACGACGCAGAATAAAGCTCAATACCAGGGTGATGATCAGATAAATCACGGCAACGGCGCTCCAGATTTCCAGCGCGCGGAAGTTGCCGGCAATAATCTCCTGCCCCTGACGGGTCAGCTCGGCGACGCCGATGACGATAAAGAGCGAGGTATCTTTGATGCTAATGATCCACTGGTTACCCAGCGGCGGCAGCATACGACGCAACGCCAGCGGCAGAATCACGTGGCGGATAGTTTCGCGACGGGACAGGCCAAGCGCCAGGCCGGCTTCACGGAAGCCTTTATGAATTGAGAGGACTGCCCCGCGGGTAATTTCTGCGATATAGGCGCCGGAGTTGATCATGATGGTCACGACCGCTGCCGAGAAGGGATCAATGCGAAGATCATTGAACGCCATCGGCAGGGCGAAGTAGATAAACATGACCTGAACCACGATTGGGGTTCCGCGAATGATCTCGATAAAGACTAACGCAACATGGTTAGCTATCCAGCCACCAAAGCAGCGGGCGAAACCGGCGACGAGGCCGATTATCAGGCCGCCGGCCAGGCCGAGGACGGAAATCCACAGCGTCATTTTGGCGCCTTCCAGCAAAATTGGAATGGCAGGCCAGATGGCACTCCAGTCAAACTGCATAATTCGTTCCTGTTACCGTGTCGAAAAACAGAGGCGCACCTCTGAGAAAAAGTGACTCAGGTCTGCGGCAAGGTGATCCCCGGATGGTGGCCAGCGCCCTATCCGGGTGAGCAGAATTCAGCAGACCTGTAAGCGATCAACGCTGATTATTATTTTGGCTCAGTACCGAACCATTTTTTGTAAATTTCGTTGTAGGTGCCGTTTTCACGCAGCGTTTTCAGCGCACCGTTCACTTTCTCGCGCAGCTCGTCGCTGCCTTTCGGGAAGGCGATACCGTAGTTTTGCGCTTCCAGCGATTCCCCGACCGCTTTAAACTTACCTTGGCCAGCCGTTTTGATGAAGTACAGGATGTTTGGCGTGTCGTGCAGAACGGCATCGGCGCGGCCAGTACCCAGCTCCATATAGGCGTTATCGATATTCGGGAACTGACGCAGGTCTTTGGTTTTGATATTGGCTTTGGCGTAATCAACGGAGCCGGTACCGCCTTTCACTGCCAGGACTTTACCATTCAGGTCCTTCACATCTTTGATGTCGTTGTTATTGGCTTTCACCATCACCAGCAGACCGCTCTTATAGTAACCATCGGAGAACTCGATCGCTTTCTTGCGTTCTTCAGTGATAGTAATCCCCGCCAGTGCGAGGTCGATGTTTTTCGTTTGCAGAGCAGGGATGATGCCACTGAAATCCATCGGTTTCAGGGTGTAGTTCAGTTTTAGCTCTTTCGCGATGGCATCCCACAGGTCGACATCAAAACCGACATACTTATCACCTTGCTTAAATTCAAACGGAACAAACGCAGTATCGGTCGCAACAATCAGTTGTTTTTCAGCGGCCTGAGAAGAAACTGCAAAAGCCAGGGTCAGTGCAGCCAGTGAAACTTTTAATACAGACTTCATAGTATTTCCTTTTTTATCCACGGGACGATCCCCTGCGAGAACGTTTAGCTATATGAAAAAATCGTGCCAGTTTTACAACTTATTGTTTTATAACAAACGAAGTCTATCCTGTTGCACGTTTTCGGTTACAGGTTACGGTAATCGCACTGTAATGGGGCGTCATTCTGGTGCGTCATAAACGTACCGAATAACACGTTCATTTTTAGCGCAAACACTGATGGTAAAACAATCTTGCTGTAACGATTGTGTGAGGTGATTATTACAATTGTTTTACTTTTGTACTTATTTTGCGCATTGTTGTGCACTGAAATAGTGCGCCAGGGGAGTGAAGAAAAAAATCAGGTCAGAGGTCAGGATAATCTGAAAAAAAACCGCCAGCCAGGCTGACGGTGATTGGTTACGCGGGAGTGTGCTGGATTATGCGATGTTGGCTTCAATGAACCACAGGAATTTATCCAGGTCACGGGAGGCCGCGGTAAAGATATCGGCTGTGTCTTCATCTTTTGCTTCGCCGATCGCTTTACGCACGTCATTAGCCACAATCGCGTAGCGGTCAGCCAACTCTTTCAGGTGATCCTGAACGCTGTGAATATCCAGCGGGTAGCTTTTTAGCGGGGTTTTGCTGTTGATAACCTGAGTGGTGCCCAGCGCGACGCCGCCCAACTGTACAGCACGTTCAGCCATTGTATCGAGGTGGTCGGTCAGGGCGGTGCGGAAGCCATCCAGCATTTCATGAACGGCAATAAAATTGGCACCGCGCATATTCCAGTGAGCCTGCTTGGTAATCAGCGACAGGTCAATGAACTGGATCACCTGACGATTCAGCAGCTCGACGGTTGCTTTCTTCTCATTGTCTGCAACATCGTTGCGGGTATAGAGCAGATCGGATGCTTTCGTTTTAACCAGTTTTGCGGTACTCATAGTTTCATATCCTCTTGATATTTATACTCGTCATACATCAAATGTGAATTAAATGGAGCGCTTGTCCCCGGTTACTAATGTGATTAAGTATAGCAATGGATTGAGGGATGGAGAGGGTGGTAGTCCCTATCGGTTTGATAGTACGAGGGCGTTGGCTATTTTGAAAAACGCGTGAAACGGCGTAAAAAATCAGCGTGGGCGCGCGGTTCTGCACGACGCGAGACCATCGTGCAGAAAGGGTAACGTCAGCTAGCGGATGTCCACTTTTTCGATTTTACTTTCCCGATGCATCGTCAGCGTCGAACCCATCGAGGCGAGGATAATAGCCCCGAGCGCCAGGGTTTGGGTAAAGGTCAACGTCTCCCCGAGAAAGACCATGCCCGATAGCGCTGCGAGCGCCGGTTCCATACTCATCAGCGTGCCGAACGTGCGGGTGGGCATACGGGTGAGGGCAATCATTTCCAGCGAGTAAGGCAGCGCTGTAGAGAGCAAGGCGATGGCCAGTCCCAGCGGCAGCAGCGACCACTGGAACAGCGTGTCGGTTGCCTGCAGCATGCCCAGCGGCACAAAGACGGCGGCGGCAATAAGCGACCCCATCGCCACCGTTGCCGGACCGTGTTCTTCCCCGGCACGCTGACCGGTCAGAATATAGACGGCCCAGCAGCTCCCGGCGCCCAGCGCCAGCAGCGCGCCGGTCAGATCGACCTGCGCGACGTCTTGCCCCAGCGGCAGCAGGAACCACAGCCCGAGCACGGCCAGGATTACCCAGACGAAATCGAGCGGACGTCGCGAGCCAAACAGCGCGACCGCCAGCGGCCCGGTAAACTCCAGCGCCACCGCAATCCCCAGCGGAATACGCTGAATCGATAAGTAAAACAGATAGTTCATTGCCCCCAATGACAGACCGTATAAGAGAAGGGGCAGACGCTGCTCTGCGGTAAAGCGCAGCCGCCAGGGCTTGAAGATGATCGCCAGAATCAAGGTGCCTAATGCAAGGCGCAGAGCGGTCACGCCGGGAGCGCCGACTAACGGGAACAGCGATTTCGCCAGCGAAGCGCCACTCTGGATAGAGACCATGGCGATTAAAATAACCAGTGTCGGCAGCCATGCCGGTATTTTGCGGGACGAGCCGGGCATCCTTTCTCCTGTCAGGGTTTGTCAGGTGCGGTAAAGCTTCCAGTGTAAATGAATTACCTGGCGACGGTTTATCTATTGTTGAAAAAAACGGGTCCTGGAAGCGTACAATACGGCGAGATGCGAAGAGAAATTAACCGGTTGATTAGGATTAATCTGGATGCGCGTGCGGGGATTTATCGGCCTTAATAGTGGGGTATTCGCCAAAAACGGTTGTTTTCCAGTTTGTTACAGAATTATGGAAACTTTTGGTTACATGAAAAGGTATATTAGACAGTGTAAAGTCAAAAGAGTTTCCCGAGAATTTTTGATATATTTAAAACTTAGGACTTATTAGAAACACATTTGAGGTGGTTATGAATAAAATTGCACGTTTTTCAGCACTGGCCGTTGTTCTGGCTGCATCTGTAGGTACCGCTTTCGCTGCAACTTCTACCGTTACCGGTGGTTATGCTCAGAGCGACATGCAGGGTGAAGCTAACAAAGCTGGCGGTTTCAACCTGAAGTACCGTTACGAGCAAGACAATAGCCCGCTGGGTGTTATCGGTTCTTTCACCTACACCGAAAAAGACCGTACTGAATCTGGCGTATACCAGAAAGGCCAGTACTACGGCATCACTGCAGGTCCGGCTTACCGTCTGAACGACTGGGCTAGCATCTATGGTGTCGTCGGCGTCGGTCACGGTAAATTCCAGGACAACAGCTACCCGAACAAGGCCGATATGAGCGACTACGGTTTCTCTTACGGTGCAGGTTTGCAGTTCAACCCGATCGAAAACGTTGCTCTGGACTTCTCCTACGAGCAGTCTCGTATTCGTAGCGTTGACGTTGGCACCTGGATCGCTGGCGTTGGTTACAGCTTCTAATCGCTTCGGTGATATAAAAAATCCGCCTCACAGGGGCGGATTTTTTTGCCTGAAATACGTGGCGTTAGCGTTCGCCCGATTTGCCGCCGGGCTTCCCGGCGGCGGGCCTGGTTTAGTGGGTCGTGAACAGATCGGTACCCAGATGGGTATAGTCCACTTTCTGAAGCTGGAAATTGGTGATATAGGTCGGCCCGGCGCCTTGTTCAGAGATGAAACGGTAGCGAGGTTTAATCTCGGCGGCGCTGATTCCAGTCCACTGCGAGAAGAACCCAAGGAAATCGTTAGCAGAGCGCCGTGCTTTAATCACTTTATGCGCTTTATCATCGCTGGACAGCACCATAAACGGCACCTGGAAATTCTGCTGGTACTTATCGTCGTGCGCCAGGTACTGAACCTCTTTGCCGCGTTCTTTAAAGGCCAGACCGTGATCGGAAAAATAGGTCATCGAGAAGCTTTCACCAGAATTCTGTAGTTGATGATAGAGCTTGCCAAGCAGCGTATCAGTTTGCGTAATGCTGTAGAGGTAGCAGGACGTTTCTTTCGATTGCACAAAGACGGTATATTTTCCTTTGGTGCGATCGCAGGCCTGCGGGTGAGATCCCATCAGATGCAGGACGATCAGCTGCGGCTGGGTCCGCTGTACGGAGAGTACCTGCTCGGTTAGCTTTAACAACTGCTCATCCTGAGTATTTTTATTGGCCTCAAAGTCGCCATTTTTGAGAAACTGCACCTCATCTGCACGCTTTGCGATGCTGGCTATCGCCGTATCGTATTCGCCAATCTGACCCTGATTGGAAAACCACCATGTCTGGAAGCCGGCGCGGTTCGCCAGCGTGACGAAGTTATCCTGGTATTGCGGCTTGCCATCCATCACCCGGTTGAGTGTTAAGCCGAGAGATTTTTGCGTCGAACCGCTGGCGGAAATGTAGTCATTAAACAGATAGCCGTTAACTGAACTGGCGAACGGCGTGTTGTCCCACTGGCCGCCAAAAGCCCCGAGCGCATCGCGGCGCGCGCTCTCTCCGATGACCACGACGTAAAGCTGATATTTGGGTTTGACCGCCAGCACATGCCAGCTGTCTCGCATATTGGCCAACTGGGTCATGCGCGCCTGTTCGTCCAGCACTTCATTATTGTTGACCACCACGTCTTTCACGAAACGGAAGGCGGGGTAGCCGGTATCAATCACTTTGAAGACGCCGCCCCAGACCAGATTCTGCACCGGCTGCAGAAAGAAGATGCCGATGCTGAACAGCAGTCCGAGCACCTCCATTTTGCTCCACGGATTACGCTCTTCCGGTTTGCGGCGCACGGCAATCACGCCCAGCGCAAAAATAAAGACCCCCAGCAGGTAGTTGTACCAGGGAAAGATGGTCAGAATTTCCGTGGACTCTTCGACGTTGGTGGCGTGAAGTGCCAGCAGCGTGTTGAAGTTGGGGGCACCGTAGGCCTGGCCAAACGGGTAATAGAAGGCGGCAAGCAGCGAGTAGCCTCCTACCACGACTTTTTGTGTTCGCGGGGCATGACGCCACAGCAGATGTAGCACGCATGTAAACGCGACGGTATAGAGCAGGCTAAATTCATAGCCGAGTGCGAGGTTAATCAGCAGAGACTGGAGAAAATAAAATCCTGTCCACGGGTTAGGGACCAATCCGCGAGCGACCAGCGTTTCTTTCAGGGTGACATTCATAGTTATTAATCAAAAAGACGCCATGTGCATCCCCTGGCATCAAGGGGTAAAACCTGCTGGACAGTGCCTGAAGAGGGTCTCTGCGAGCCGCAGTAGTGGCAGGGCTGACAAAAGATAGGGCTTGCAAATGATAAGGTCAACCAGACATAACAGATTGTTTTGAGAGGAAGCTTACAAAACTTGAAAAAAGTGGTGAGAACGCGGGGAAACGGATCAGTTTGACAGGGTGTTGTGACAGAAAAATGAAGCGGCGTACCGCGACGCCGCATTTAGTGGTGGGGTTTTTCCTGGCGATTCTTGCCGTTTATCATGTCGCACAGCATGTGAATTAGCATTAAGCGGACTTGAAAAGGGGAATGGGTAAACACGCGTAAGCACCTCTTGAATTCGTTCATGGGACCTCCTGTAATTTCGCCCTTCGCTCCTTGAAGGATGTCTGTATTACATACAGATATAGCACAGGCTATATTTTATAGCTATGGCTAAAACGTTAATTTTTTGTGCTATGGGCCCAATCATTTACAATGGGGCTCTTTTGAGATGATGCTTGATGCGTCACACGTATGAGGAAGCACAATGAACCGTCGCGCGGGTAGACCTATAACAAAAAAAGTGACGCAGCTTGTTAATGTTGAAGAGCACGTTGAAGGGTTTCGCCAGGTACGCGAAGCCCACCGCCGGGAGCTGATTGACGACTACGTTGAATTGATTTCAGATCTGATCCGCGAAGTGGGAGAGGCGCGTCAGGTTGATATGGCCGCGCGTCTGGGAGTCTCCCAACCAACGGTGGCCAAAATGTTAAAACGCCTGGCCAGCGTCGGATTGATTGAGCAGATCCCATGGCGCGGGGTCTTTTTAACCCCGGAAGGCGAGAAGCTGGCGCATGAGAGCCGCGAACGCCATCAGATCGTCGAGAATTTCTTACTGGTTCTGGGCGTTAGTCCGGAGATAGCCCGTCGTGACGCAGAAGGGATGGAACATCACGTCAGTGAAGAGACCCTGGCAGCATTTAATCAGTTCACTGTTAAATACGGGCGGCAAGGAGAATGAATCTTCCGTTTATCCAGTCTCTGGCTCGCGATCGTTTTCTGCATTTACTGCTGATCATCGCCTGTGGCTTAAGTTTCTTTGTCCCGTTTGCGCCAAAAAGCTGGCCCCAGGCTATCGACTGGCATACGATTATCACCCTGAGCGGCTTGATGCTGCTGACCAAAGGGATTGAGCTGAGCGGCTACTTTGATGTGCTCGGCCGCAAAATGGCGCGTCGGTTTGCCACCGAGCGCCAGCTGGCCATTTTTATGGTCCTTGCGGCGGCGCTGCTCTCGACGTTTCTGACCAATGATGTGGCGCTGTTTATTGTCGTACCGCTCACGCTGACATTGAAAAAGTGGTGTGCGATACCGGTTAACCGGCTGATTATTTTCGAGGCGTTGGCGGTCAACGCCGGATCCTTGTTAACACCTATCGGCAATCCACAAAATATCCTGCTGTGGGGGCGCTCTGGCCTCAGCTTCCTTGGGTTTATCGGGCAAATGCTGCCGCTGGCGGCGGCAATGATGCTGACACTGCTGGTGCTGTGCTGGTGCTGTTTCTCCGCTACCCGCCTGCATTTTCAAAGCGCGGACCGGGCACTCTCCTGGCAGCCGAAGCTGGTGTGGAGCTGCCTGGCGTTTTATCTGATATTCCTGACGGCCCTGGAAATGAAACTCGAACTGTGGGGCCTGGGGCTGATTATTCTCGGCTTTCTGCTGCTGGCGCGGGCGGTGATTATCCATGTGGACTGGTCGCTCCTGCTGGTCTTTATGGTGATGTTTATTGACGTTCATCTGTTGACGCAGCTTCCCGCGCTGCATCAGGTTTTAAGCGGTGTGGGCCAACTTTCTGCCGGCGGTTTGTGGCTGTCGACGATTGGCCTGTCGCAGTTTATCAGCAACGTACCGGCCACTATTTTGCTGCTCAACTATGTTCCTCCGTCGACGCTGCTGGCCTGGGCGGTCAATGTTGGCGGCTTTGGCCTGCTTCCCGGCTCGCTGGCCAATTTGATTGCGCTGCGTATGGCGTCTGATCGCCGCATCTGGTGGCGCTTCCATCTTTACTCTCTGCCTCTGCTGCTGTGGGCGGGGTTGGTGGGTTACGCATTGTTATTATTCATCGCCTGATTTTCAGAGAATTGGGCAAGGAACAGACAGAATCACCCCATTCGCCCGCTCCGCCGCGGGCGTATAACGTTAACGCTGAGGTTTAATATCCTGATGAGGAGAGTCCCATGCGTTATCAAAAATTCGGAAACACCGGCCTGTTTGTCTCCCGACTGTGTCTGGGCACCATGACCTTTGGTGGCGAAGGCGGTATGTGGGGAAAAATTGGTCAGTTGCGCCAGGCTGAGGCCGAACAGCTGGTGGGCAGTGCGCTGGATGCGGGCATTAACTTTATCGACACCGCAGATGTCTATTCTGGGGGACGTGCGGAAATGTTAACCGGTCAGGCGCTAAAAAACCTGAAAGTTTCGCGCGAGAACGTGGTGGTCGCCACCAAAGTCTTTGGCGAAACCGGTACCGCCGGCGTCAACTCCCGCGGCAGTTCGCGCTTTCATATCATGGGGAGCGTCAAAGAGAGTCTGCGACGGCTGCAGCTCGATCATATCGATCTTTATCAGCTCCACGGTTTCGATCCGGCAACACCCATCGAGGAGACGCTTTATGCGCTGGATAACCTGGTGCAGCAAGGGCATGTCTGCTATATCGGTGTGTCAAACTGGGCAGCCTGGCAAATCGTGAAAGCGCTGGGGATTTCAGCGCGCCTGGGGCTGTCGCGCTTTGCCTCCCTGCAGGCCTACTACACGATCGCCGGGCGCGATCTGGAGCGCGAGATGATTCCGATGATGCAGAGTGAAGGCGTCGGTTTGATGGTCTGGAGTCCGCTGGCGGGGGGGCTGCTGAGCGGGAAGTACGATCGCGACGGTCAGTCTGCCGAGGGAGGCCGTCGGCAGTCCTTTGATTTCCCGCCGGTAAATAAAGATCGCGCCTTTGACTGCATCGATGTCATGCGCGGTATCGCGGAGGCTAAAGGCGTTTCGGTCGCGCAGATTGCCCTTGCCTGGCTGCTGCATCAGCCGGCGGTCAGCAGCGTGATTATCGGCGCCAAACAACCCGGGCAGCTGGCGGATAACCTCGCCGCCGTCGATATTCAACTGAGCGAGGCGGAGCTGACCCAGCTGGATGCGGTCAGCGCTCTGCCGCGCGAATACCCAGGCTGGATGCTCGAGCGCCAGGGCGAATATCGCCGCGATCAGCTCGCACAGCAATAAATACAGACCGTTGTCTGGCCGGATCGGTGTTCCCGATCCGGCTTTTTTATTGATAACTGAAAACCACGTCCTGTGGGCGTGGTCAGCAACAGGTTTTGGCTCTGCCTTATTGTCATTGGATTTAAATCTTGCAGAACTGGCAGAGGCTTTTTTTTAAGGATTTTGGTACGCCCCTATGGGGCGTTATCAATGGCACCTGCTATGCAGGTGGTTTTTTTACTTGCTGCGCTCACAAAAAACGATCCTTTGTTTTGCCTGGGCGCGGAATATCGTTTATATGACTAGTCATTAAATTAAAATGACTAGTCATATAGGGACGAGAGATGAACAATAAGTTACCGGCGGACTTTTTGTGGGGTAATTCGGTCTCCAGCATGCAAACGGAAGGGGCCTGGAATGAAGGGGGAAAGGGGATGTCGGTGTACGACATTCGCCAGCCTGCGGAATTCGCTTCCGACTGGAAAGTCGCAACGGACTCTTACCATCGCTACCGGGAAGATTTCGACCTGATGCAGGATCTGGGGATGAACTGCTATCGTTTCCAGATTGCCTGGAGCCGGGTGTGTCCGCTGGGCGACGGCGAATTTAATGAAGAGGGGATCGCCTTCTACCACCAGTTTATTGATGAACTGCTCGCTCGCGGTATTGAGCCGATGATCTGCCTGTATCATTTCGATATGCCGCTTTCGCTGGCGGAACGCTATAACGGTTTTACCGATCGTCGGGTTATGGACGCCTTTATTCGTTACGGCCAGAAGATGATCGCCTGCTACGGTGACAAGGTGAAGTATTGGCTGACCTTCAACGAGCAGAATCTCTACCATATGCCGGAGGCGTTCCTCATTACCGGCTATCTGCGCGGCGAGAAAACCCTGCGCGAGCTGTATCAGATCCAGCACCACGTGATGATGGCCCATGTTCACCTGACCCACTATCTGCATCAGGCGAAACCGCAATGTTTGATGGGCGGTATGCTGGCACATGCGCTGGTCTATCCGGCGACCTGTAAGCCGCGCGATATTCTCTGTGCTCAGCAGCTGGATGAGTTCTTCAACCAGAATCTGCTCCGCGCATTTGCCGGAGAAGGCTACAGCCCGGAAGTCATGCACTTCGTGGCGCAGGAAGGTTTTAGCGAGATCTACCGGGAAGAGGATCTGGCGCTGATGGCGACGGTAAAAGTCGACTATCTGGCCTTCAGCTACTATGCCAGCCGGACCCTCGACAGCGATCCCGTTCCCCCTTCCACACCGGTGAACAACTATATGCTGTTCGGTGATAAACCGAATAGCTGGCTGAAAGCGACGGAATGGAACTGGCAGATTGATCCGCTCGGTTTCCGTATGATCATCACGCGCTACTACAACGACTGGCGTTTGCCGGTGTTCCCGATTGAAAACGGCATTGGCGTGATTGAGTCATGGGATGGCGAGACGCCGGTGGCCGATGATTACCGTATTGCCTATCATCGCGATCATATCAACGCCATGAAAGAGGCGATATTTGAAGATGGCGCGCAGGTGATGGGCTATCTGGGCTGGGGATTGATTGATATCCTTAGCTCTCAGGGCGATATGCGTAAGCGCTACGGCGTGGTCTATGTGAATCGAGAAAACCACGATCTGAAAGACCTCAAGCGCGTGCCGAAGAAAAGCTACGCCTGGTTAAGACAGGCTATCCGCAGCAATGGTGAAAAGATGTAGCGGGGCGATCGGCGGGCGTTGAGTGTATTCTCAGGCCCGTCAGCATTTGTGCAGCAGAGTACATCCAGAGAACATCATCAATAAAAGGACCGGGAATGACGGCGAAGTATCTTTCGATCGCGCGGGAAATAAAAAAACGGATTATCAGCCAGCAGTACCTCGCCAGCACCCCGTTACCCGACCAGTTTGCGCTGGCGGCGGAATTTAACACCAGCAGGATGACCATCCAGCAGGCGATGCGCCAGCTTATTGTCGAGGGGCTTATCTATACCCGCAAAGGGCAGGGTACCTTCGTGCGGAAGAACTTTCTGCAGCTCTCGCAGTGGGAACTGCCGGGTAGCGATTACTTCGGCGCCACCAAAACCTGGGAGCATCTGGGGGAGGTCACCAGCCAGGTGATCCGCTTTGAACTGCGCTTTGCTACGGAAAAAGAGCAAACCTCGCTGCTTATTGACGCCGATGCCCCAGTCTATGACTTTGTCCGCCTGCGGGTGCTCAATGGCGAACCTATCTCGCTGGATATGACGGTGATGCCCGTGGCGCTGGTGCCGGGACTCAATAAAACCCATCTGGAAAGTTCGGTGTTTCGCTACGTGCAGGAGACGCTGGGGCTGAAGCTGATGGGCTCGTATCGCGTGGTGCGGGCGATGAAGCCGGATGCGCTTGACCAGCAGCACTTGAACTGCGGTGAGAGCGATCCGGTGCTGGAAGTCGAGCAGGTTATCTATCTGGAAGACGGAACGCCGCTGGAGTATGCCCGTTGCCACTATCGCTACGATCACGGCGGCATTATCCTGGTCAATAACGGATAAAAAAAGGCGGGCACCGGGCCCGCCTTTTTTTGTTGTTACGTCAGAAGATCAGTTCAGACGAACCGGCATACCGGAACGGTTCTGGATAGCCTGCTCGACAACGTTCTGATCGACGTCGGGCTGGCTGGTCACCGCCTGAATGTCTTTGGTCAGCGTAATGGGCACGATTTCACCACCCTGGAACTGCGCTTCGGTAGTCGACAGCGGGTTATGCACTTCGACATAACGGCTACCGTCCGGCTCGGTGGTGGCTTTCACCGGCTCATCGATAAACTCGACGCGGGTATCAACCGGCACATTTTCAAACAGGAATTTGATGTCATCGTTACGCAGACGGACGCAGCCGTGGCTGACGCGCAGCCCAATACCGAAGTTAGCGTTGGTGCCGTGGATAGCGTACAGACGACCAATATACAGCGCATACAGGCCCATCGGGTTGTCAGGACCAGCCGGTACTACGGCCGGCAGCGGGTTACCCGCCGCGATGTATTCCGCGTGCATTTTCGCTGTCGGCGTCCAGGTCGGGCCCGCTTTCTTACGTTCTACTTTGGTGACCCATTTGATCGGCGTATCTTTGCCCAGCTGGCCAATACCAATGGGCAGCACGATGACGGTATTGGTGCCTTTCGGGTAGTAATAAAGACGCATTTCCGCGCTGTTGATAACGATACCTTCATGCACCGTGTCGGGCAGAATCAGCTGCTGTGGGATATTCAGCACGGTGCCGCCCTTCGGCAGATAGGTGTCCACCCCCGGGTTGGCTTCCAGCATGTTGGACAACCCCATCTGGTATTTAGCAGCGAAATATTCCAGCGGTTGCTTGTTGTTATCAGGAACCGTAATCACCTGGTTCTGACCAATCAGTCGACTGCCGTCGGTCGGCAGCGGATAAGTGACAGCGGATGCTGCGTTGCAAAAGCCGACGAGGGCGAAGGCTGCCGCTAAGAGTGTCGATATTTTCATATTCTTCATGTCGTGTGCAGTGGCAAAGCCACAAAGGCCTTTGTCAGATGATTCAGCTAATAGATGGGAGCGCATTATATGTGCATTCCATCCAACAGGGAAATCAGATGTGTACGAAATCACACTTTTTTGCCAGTTGTTTCAACTATAGCTCGCCGTTTTTCATTTCTGCGGCAAATCGTGACAGGTAAAAAGCGGCGTTTACCCCTCGAGAAAGTGCGAGCGCAGTGCTTCTCGCGCGTCGGGCGTCAACTGATACTCCTGTTCCAGCCATGTCTCCACGCTGGTATAGCGCTCGTGAATCGCCGATAGCGCCGCCGTGAGGTACGACTCATGTACCGTCAGGATTTCTGCCAGATTCTGCCGTCCGCGGGGGTTCAGTTCATCGCCGAGCAGGCTGAGGAGTTCGGTTTCGACCTGGTTTAGCGTGCCGTGGGTGAGGAGATATTCCTCCATCACCGTCGGCGTGTCGCAGCCCAGGGCGAACAGCGTCAGCGCGCAGCCCACGCCGGTACGGTCTTTACCCACCGCACAGTGCTGCAACAACGCACCGTCAACAGGCTGCATCAGCCAACGGGCAAGCTGGCAATAGGCGGCGTTGTTAAAGGGCAGTTGACGATAAAGTTGCAGCATAAACTTCTTGCCGCTCATGGCATTGAGCGTGGCGGCATTCAGTTCCGTGACATTGGCATCGACGCCTGATGTCAGAGGATTGGCGGGGGCATTGAGATAACGCATCCGTTCATTCAACCGGTCGGGGCTGCGCTGGACCTCGTGTGGATCGCGGTAATCAATGACCCGGGTCACCGGCAGAGTGTCCAGTTGGCTCAGATCTTCATCGGTCATCCCGTGTAACGCGCCGGAACGCAGGAGTTTCCCCTGGCGCACGCGTCGACCGTCGGCGGTGTGCAGGCCGCCGAGGTCACGAAAGTTGATACCGCCCTTAAGCGATAAGAATGCCGGATGGCGAGAGTATGTCGTCATAGGTTCCTTCCAGATTAAGGGAAAAAATTATGTATCGGATAAATGAATCGCGCACTATTAAGAGAGACCGTACCACAGGCGCTGCCTGCGATTTTATTGCAAACCGTGAAAAGTGATGGCTTTGCTGGCATAATGCCCGATGTATCACACTTCTCATTCTCTTTTTTCAGGATAACCCCGTGCTAGTATCCAGCAACGTCACCATGCAGTTTGGCAGTAAGCCGCTGTTCGAAAATATCTCCGTCAAATTTGGCGGCGGCAACCGTTACGGCCTGATTGGCGCCAACGGTAGCGGTAAATCCACCTTTATGAAGATCCTCGGCGGCGATCTCGAGCCGACGTTGGGTAACGTCTCTCTCGATCCGAACGAACGTATCGGTAAACTGCGCCAGGATCAGTTCGCCTTTGAAGAATTCACCGTGCTGGATACGGTCATTATGGGCCACGGCGAGTTGTGGGAAGTGAAACAGGAGCGCGATCGCATCTATTCCCTGGCGGAAATGAGCGAAGAAGACGGCTATAAAGTGGCCGACCTTGAAGTCACTTACGGCGAGATGGACGGCTATTCTGCCGAAGCGCGCGCCGGTGAACTGCTGCTTGGCGTCGGGATCCCGGTTGAACAGCATTACGGCCCGATGAGCGAAGTCGCGCCAGGCTGGAAGCTGCGTGTACTGCTGGCGCAGGCGCTGTTTTCGAATCCCGATATTCTGCTGCTCGATGAACCGACGAACAACCTGGACATCGACACCATTCGCTGGCTGGAGCAGGTGCTGAACGAACGTGACAGTACCATGATTATCATTTCGCACGACCGTCACTTCCTGAACATGGTCTGCACCCATATGGCCGATCTCGACTATGGCGAACTGCGCGTTTATGCCGGCAACTACGACGAGTATATGACCGCCGCGACCCAGGCGCGCGAACGTCTGCTGGCCGACAACGCCAAGAAAAAAGCGCAAATTGCTGATCTGCAATCCTTCGTCAGTCGCTTTAGCGCGAACGCCTCAAAATCTCGCCAGGCGACTTCACGCGCCCGTCAGATTGACAAAATTAAGCTCGATGAAGTGAAAGCATCCAGCCGTCAGAACCCGTTCATCCGTTTTGAACAGGATAAGAAGCTGTTCCGTAATGCGCTGGAAGTGGAAGCGCTGGCGAAAGGGTTTGACAATGGTCCGCTGTTCAAAGGGGTCAATCTTCTGCTGGAAGTGGGTGAGAAGCTTGCCGTGCTCGGGATCAACGGCGTGGGTAAATCCACGCTGCTGAAAACCCTGGTGGGTGAACTGGAACCGACCAGCGGCAGTGTGAAATGGTCTGAAAATGCACAGATTGGCTACTACGCGCAGGATCACGAATATGAATTTGAAAACGATCTGACCGTCTTCGACTGGATGAGCCAGTGGAAGCAGGAAGGTGATGACGAACAGGCGGTGCGCAGCATCCTTGGTCGTCTGCTGTTCAGCCAGGACGATATCAAAAAGCCGGCAAAAGTGCTGTCCGGTGGCGAGAAAGGCCGCATGCTGTTTGGTAAGCTGATGATGCAAAAACCGAACATCCTGGTCATGGACGAACCGACTAACCACCTGGATATGGAATCGATTGAATCGCTGAACATGGCGCTGGAGATGTATCAGGGGACCCTGATCTTCGTTTCCCACGACCGCGAGTTTGTCAGCTCGCTGGCAACCCGGGTGATCGAAATTACGCCGGAGCGTGTGATCGACTTCACCGGTAACTATGAAGATTACCTGCGTAGTAAAGGTATCGATAACTAAGTGCCTGCGATCCCGGCGCGCCTGCGTGCCGGGATAACGTTGTTCAGCTAAACCCCGCTCTGAATCTCTCTGCCACAGCCCGCCATTCATTCCCCCCCTTAATTTATTCATCTTTCCTGCACAATACTGTGAATAAATAGCCACTGAATCATCTGTTGCAGGTGGGGGCATGAGCGCATTTTCGTTTAATGAACGCGTGACTGACCCCCGTCTTCTCTGAACCTGAACGGGGTGCGCGCAATGATTATAGTTCTGACCTTGCTGAGCCTGGTGCTTTACTGTGTGCTGATTGGTGTTCTGATCGCTGTGATTTGAGGGAGTGCGGCCGTCCGGCGGAACGGCCTGAGGCGCCGGGCAGGTACGCTACAGCCGTCGCCCGGCAAGAAACGTAGGTACCATGTAACTCAGTGGTGATGGACGGCTGCGGCAGAGGCCGGGAAACCGCTATAGGTTGGCGCGGTGCTGGTAAAAGTCCCGGGGCTATAGGCCTGGGCAATCGCCGTGTCGTTTTCATCAGCAGCAAAACGGCTGAGGGCGGTGGTTTTGGTGGTTGCTGAAGGCGCGGGCATTTCGGGGGAAGGTTTTTCCTGAAATGCCAGTGCGCTGGCGGAACATAACGTCAGTGAAACAATAAGAGCGCTCAATACTTTCATCGTCAGAGGTCCAAATGGGGGAAGGGCACTCTTACGGTATAACCGGCGCATAAAAAACGCCACGCGACCTTACAGTTATGGCGTAGTTAGTTACAACTGGACATCAATTAGCAGCCCCTCCCGACAGGGAAGGGCTCCGGGGGCTACTTCAGACGCCATTCGCCGGCTTCTTTACCATTTATCAGCAATTTGCGTTTTTCACCAGCGGGTAAAGTCACTTTCAGTGCCTGCCAGGCCGGGCAGTAATGACCGCGAGGGGTCAATTGCAGGCTGATCGTGCTGGCGTCGCAGACCATCTCCCACGTCAGCCACAGTGCATCATCCTCTTTATAGCCCCAGCTTTCGCCATCATCCTCAAACAGCAGACCCTGTGATGACCCCACGCCTTTCAGCGGGAACAACTTCAGCTCACGCTGGTCGTCTTTTGTCGCGCTGACGTGGGTGATGCGTTCGCTGAGCGGCAGGCCGGCTCCGGCGCGAACCAGCAGCGGCAGATGTTCCAGCGGCGCATCTCGCATTATCCACTGGCCGCCGGAGAACCACTCCCCGTTATAAAAATCGTACCAGCCGGAGGTGTTTTCCGGTAGCCACACCCGGCGCTGACGCTGGCCCGGTTCGACGACGCTGGCGACCAGCAGATCGCGCCCCAGCAGGAAATCATCACACTCTTCAAAGGTTTGTTGATCGTGCTCATGATCGAGGAACGTCGGTCGCAGCATCGGTTCATCGTCGGCGTGGGCCTGCCACAGGAGCGTATACAGATAGGGCAGCAGGCGGTAGCGTAGTTCAATCGCGCTGCGAATCGCCGGGGTCACGCCCGGATACATCCACGCCTCGTTGACCGTCTGGTCATCGTTCCATGAGTGGATGGTAAAGCGCGGGTGCATCACGCCATTCTGCACCCAGCGTACAAACAGCTCGGCATCCGGTTTATCACCGGAAAAACCGCCGACGTCGTGGCCCACGTTATATAAGCCGGACAAACTCATCCCCAGCCCCATGCGGGTGTTATAGCGCAGAGTCTCCCAGTTGGTGCGATTGTCGCCGCTCCAGGTCTGGACATAGCGCTGCATTCCGGCGCAGCCAGAGCGCGAGATCAGATACGGTCGTTTTTGTGGCGCGAAACGCTGCTGGGCTTCCATTGAGGCGCGCATCATCAGCAGCGGCATCACCGGACGAATATGCTTGATGGCAATGTTCTGGCCAAAGCCGTGACAGCGGGCTTCGCCATCCCAGACCTCAAATTCGTTATTATCATTCCAGGTGGAATCGATGCCCATCTCCAGCAACTGGCGGGTAACGCCGTCCTGCCACCAGGCGACGGTTTGCGGATTAGTGAAGTCGAGGTGCGATCCTTCGTCATCCCAGAAGCTTGAGCGTTCCGGCGTGTCGCTCTCCGAGTCGCGAATAAATAATCCTTTTTCCGCCACTTCGCTATAGCGCGGATGGTCCTGCAACAGACAGGGTTTAATATTGGCCGCCAGCTTGATGCCAGCGTCATGGAAGCTCTGACTCATCACTTTTGGCTGCGGCACCTTGTCATAGTTCCAGTTAAACACGTAGCGCTTGCCGTTGATCGAGGTATAGCCGGAAGAGAGCTGGAAAGAGTCGCAGGGAATCGCATGCGCTTCACACAAACGGATAAAGTTCATCAGCTGATTTTGCGCATCCGGCGCATCGGTGTAATGCATGGTGGAGCCGCTGTAGCCGAGACTCCATTTCGGTCCGAACAGCGTTTTGCCGGTCAGGCGAACAAACGCTTTGGTGACGTCCAGCGCCCGTCGGCCGGTGAACAGGTAATAATCAATATCGCCCGCTTCCGCCTGCCAGCGGCGGTAGGCGGTGTGGTAGTTATCAATTTCATTACCCAGATCCAACCAGCAACTGCTCAGGTTATCGTAGAACAGGCCGTAGCTGATGTCGCTACGCTGGGTGAGAGTAAAGGGAATGTGCTTATACAGCGGGTCGGTACTGGCGGCGTTATAGCCCATTGCATCGAGATTACGCATTTCATAGCGTTTACCGTTACGCTGAAGATTGCCAGCTTTCTCGCCAAGCCCATAAAATCGTTCGTCTTTGCGGCGACTCAGATAGTGCGCCGCGCCGTCGCCATGGGCGTTGAGCAGATAGGCGCTGGTGGGGCGGTCATTGACCAGCGGGAGCCATTCTCCGTCGTCGTGACGATAGCTCCACTCCAGCCACAGCGGCTGGTGGACAGTGACACGAAGTTGCCCGGTGGCGACCGTCAGGCTGTCTGCGTGTTGTTCAAGCGTCCACGCGGGCAGGCTAAAGCCGCTCAGATCTTCACGAGGACGGCCTTCCCACGGCACGTCCTGCTGCGGTGCAATGCTCCAGGTGCGGTCCAGCGCCAGCTGCCCTTTACGCTTGAGCAGGACGCGGAACAGGTTCTCTTCCAGTACATACAGGCACAACGTGTGCTGTCCATCGATAGTTAACTCAACGTGATGAGCCAACTGTTGGTGTAATGTCCAGTGTTTAAGCGTTTTCATCTTTGTATCCATTCTCAGGCGCGTTTGGCGCGACGTTCAGCAATAAAGGCCACCAGGAAGATGGCGCCAAGCAGGTCAAAGAACCCCATGGCGATAAACAGCGGGTTGAAGCCAATTTTGTCGGCGGTCACCCCGATTAATAACGAGAACAGGAAGCTGGCAATCCAGGCGGCGGAACCGCGCATCCCGTTGACGGTCGCCATTTGGCCTTTATCAAACGACTCGACCACCAGCGCGCTCAGCATGCAGGAGATAATCTGGTGGCCGAAGCCGCCGATGGAGATCAGCACGATGGTGATGTAGGGGTCACGGGTGATAGCGACGAGGGCCAGCGAAATCATCAGGAAGGCGCCGGTTACCGAACTGGCGACCACCGAGTTCACTCGGGTACAGCCGAACCAGCGGGTGTACAGTCTGGTCAGATAGCCGCTGACGACGCTGCCGAGGTCGGCAGCGAGAAACGGCAGCCAGGCAAACATGGCGATCTGTTTCAGGTCCATTCCGTGCTCTTTAGCGAGGTACAGCGGGACCCAAAAGCTCAGTACCGCCCAGGCCGGTTCGGCCATAAACGCCGGAATCGCAATGCCGTAAAAGCGCTTGTTTTTCGAGACGGTTTTTAACGCGGTGAAGAACGGCAGCTTAACGGCCGGCGGCTCATTGTCCTGGCGAATAAACGCCAGCTCGCTTTTGTCGAGGTTCGGATGTTTTTCAGGATTGTTATAAAACACCCACCACAGCACGACCCACAGCAGCGCTAGTACCCCGGTGAACATAAACGCGCCCTGCCAGCCGAAGGAGGCGTGGGCGAAGTAGATAATCGGCGGTGCCAGCATCGCGCCAATCGAGAAGCCGACGCCGGCCCAACCGGCGGCGATCGGACGTTCAGATTTCGGGAACCATTCGCCGAGGGTTTTGGCGTTTGCCGGCGTGGCGGCGGCTTCCGCACCGCCCATAAAGAAGCGCAGGATGGCCAGGTGCAGCCAGCTACCGGCACCGGCGTGGGCGATACAGGCAACGGCCCACAGCGTGGCGCAAATCATAAAGCCGAGCTTCAGGCCGATGACATCGATAAGCCAGCCGCACAGCGGTTGGAAAACGGTGTAGGCCAGCTGAAATGCGCCGACAATCCACGAATACTGTTCGGTGGTGATGCCGAGCGAGACCTTCAGCTCCGGAGCGATAATCCCCAGAGAGTTACGTGTGATGTAGTTGACGGTGACGCCGAGTAAAAAAAGGACCAGCATCCACCAGCGTAGATTTTTTACCACCCGCCGGGATTTGCTGGCGGTGATATCGTTGTTGAGGCCTTGACTCATAGAACTCTCCACAAGATTTTTAATGTAGGGTAATGACCGGCTCGTCCAACGAGTTGTCATACCGGTTCCGGTAATATTTTGAATAATATTGTTTTATTTCTTTTTATATCCGGGTAACTAGTATGGAAGTTATCGGACCAATTCAGGTTAGGCGAGAAAATCGGCGGGCAGAAGCGTTAATTATGAAAGTTTTTTCATAAGATGGCGAAATGCTCACTGAACCGATAAACATTTCCTTGATAATCTGGGTTTGCCGATGATGAAAATTCTTTCATTTTGAAGATGGAGCTGGATCACAAAATGGATAAAAAGCTAAAAATAGCCGAGATTGCTTGCCGGACGGGGATGTCGGCGAGCACGGTTTCCAGAGTACTGGCAGGAAAAGCGAACACCAGTGAGAAGGCCCGACGGGCCGTGCTGACGTGCGCGCGTGAAATGGGGGTGCTGGAGGGTATCGCTGTCGGGCGTATGCTGCTGAACAGCCTGGTCGTCTTTGCGCCGCAGCGGGCGTTTGATGAGCGTTCTGATATCTATTACTACCGGGTTATTCAGAGCATCCACCACGCGCTGGCCGCTCATGAGGTGCGCCTGCGAACCTGTGCGCTGGAAGAGAACGACAGTGATGCCAATCAGTTCCTGGCGCGCATGAACGAACCGGAAACCGAAGCGGCGATCCTGCTGGGAATTGACGATCCACATATCCACGATCTGGCGGTAGACCTGGCGAAACCCTGTGTGCTGATCAACTGTCGCGACGAAGCGATGCGCCTCTCCTCCATTGCGCCGGATCATCGGCTGATCGGCCAGTTTGCCGCGCAGTATCTGTTTGATATGGGGCATCGGGCGGTGCTGAATGTGATGTGCCTGCGCCGTTACACCATGGATCTGAGGCTGGCTGGTATCAAAGAGGCCTGGCGGATGCGCAACCTGCATTTTACCGATGGGCGCGACCTGCTTACGGTTGCCAGTTTTAGCGCCAGGGACAGCGAACAGCGAGTGGGCGAATGGCTCG
Source organism: Raoultella sp. (assembly GCF_039594335.1). Taxonomy (NCBI): domain Bacteria; kingdom Pseudomonadati; phylum Pseudomonadota; class Gammaproteobacteria; order Enterobacterales; family Enterobacteriaceae; genus Klebsiella; species Raoultella sp. Next base: position 5,482 of record NZ_JBCNNS010000051.1, on the reverse strand, counting down.
ACGCGCGGGCAGGCAAACCGCTGCCAACGGCCTTTTTGGTCGGCGGAGATTATATGGTCGCCGGGACGGTAAGTGCGTTGCAAAAGCGGGGGCTGCGGGTGCCGCAGGATATTTCGGTGATGAGTATCGACGGTTTCAACCTGGCCGCCATCCAGGATGTGCCGCTGACTGCGGTCCATGTCCCGCGTGACGAACTGGGTACGGAAGCGGTGCAGCTGCTTCAGCAGCGGCTGATTCGCCCGGATGCGCCGCGCGGTTCGCTGCTGCTCCACGGCACCCTGGTGGTACGGGATTCGGTCAGGCGGATACGTTCCGGTAACCGCCTGACCACCGTTGTGCAGGCCGGGCTCTACGACGACTAGACGACGATGCCCAACGCCCGTTTACCATGAATATTGAGATCGTCGAGGGTAAAGCGCTCCTGCCAGTCGGCTTCATAGTCTTCACGGGGGAAGTCTCCCGGCGAAGCGCCGTTTTCCAGCGCCAGCTTGACCTTCTGCGCGTAGGCGAGGTTTTTCTCGCACATTGGCGCGGCGGGAATGTACATCACATTGCCCCAGCCCTGTTGATTCTCCACCGGCGCCACCGAGTGGATAACATCGCAGTGCCACCACACCGAATCACCGGCATTGAGCGCCGGGATAGAACTGAGCGCTTTGATCAGCAGCGGATGCCATTTCCCGGAAACCGGCAGCACTTTCCCCGGCGCCACGCCGCACAGCTCATCGTCAGGCACATCGTCCAGCAGCGGGCGCAGCAGAACATACGCCATGGCCTCCGGAATCGGCACCACATGCAGCAGCCCCTGTCCTGGAATCATATCCGAGAGCGCGGTCCAGCCCTGGAAAGTACGGAAGACGGAGCATTTGGTGGTGTTGTCTACGGTGTACTCTTCGACTTCGGTGCGGTGTGCCGCATCCCACGGATCATAGGCATCAATATTGCCGTTAAAGACATTGGTAAAGACACGCTGATAGGCTGGCAGCAGCCAGCGCTCCAGCGCGCCGGAATCGGTGTGTGCTCCCAACCCTTTTGAGGTGGTTCCCGGCGGGCGACGACGGATGCGATCCGGATAGATAACGCTAACGTCCGGGTCGAACCACTGCTTGCCGTCATGGTTAAAGGTCCACAGGCGGTTGAGGAAGGACTGCACGGCCGCCATCTCATCACTCTGGCGCGCCTGCATCTGAGCCTGTGACCAGTAAATCGGGTAAATCTCCGGGCGCGAAGCGTCAAGTGAGCCGAAGAAGGTATCGCCTGGGCCTTTGTAGACATCGTCGAAATGGTTACGGTCGAGATATTCAAGCATCGCGTTATCCCAGGCCAACGCCCGTTCACGCGAGAAGTGACCTTTGATTACCGCACAGCCGCGACGCTTAATGGCCTTGCGTTGGGCATCGCTGACTTTGCCTTGCGCGATATCGCTGAACGGGATCACCGGCCAGACATCTTCTCCCCGGGCTTTCAGCGCTTCAATCTCTTCGAGGCGGGCGCTAATCCTTGCGCTGAGACGATCGAACACCGCCTGCACATCGCCGATCTGCGCACGCAGATGCTGTTTCATTTGGCGAATCGCCGCTTTGTGGTCGGTGGGTAAAGTTTCGTGGGTGTAGGTAGCAGCCATGGTGACCTCATTCATTTTTCTTTCATTCGAAAGTATTAAATCTTACATACGTTAATTTAAGTTAAATTTAAGTTAATGCAAGTTTAAAACTTAGAGGAGGCGCACAAAATGAAAAAACCGGGGCAGGGCGCCCCGGTCAGCGGTCAGCAAGAGAAGGGGGGCGTCTTATCGAGAACGGCCTGAACCACCTTCAGCGCGCCGTGATGGTTATTATCGTCAGTCGTGTAATCGGCGATAGCTTTAATGCTTGCGGCGGCGTTGCCCATGGCGAACGCGTATTTCACCAGCTTCAACATTTCCATATCGTTGCCGCTGTCACCGATGGCAACGCACTCCTGCGGCGAGATCTGCCAGCGTTTGAGCAGGCGGCTGATGCCGTTCGCTTTGTGCAGGCCGGGAATGATTAAATCAACGAAGCCGAAACCGCTGGTCACGGGCTTCATGATGCCATCGAGTGAAACGTGCAGTTTGTCGATAAGCTGCGGGATATCGCTATCTGGCAGATTTAGCGAGAATTTGAACAGGGTGTCGTTGATGTTCTGATAATCGCTGATACGTTGCAGGCGATGATAATGTTTTGCCATCAGGGCGACGAAAGCGTCGGGTGCCTTGTCGCTGACGTAGGCGCTCTCCAGGCCACAGGCGACGAAGTTTAGCTGGCTGTCTTTCAGCAGCTCGCCAATCACCACCTGGGATTCATGACGGGTCAGCTCACCGTGGAACAGCTGTTGGCCGTGTTCGTACACCAGCGCACCGTTCTCGGCGACAAAAGAGATCTGCTCGCGAATTTCCGGGAAAAAAGAGATCAACTGATAGTACTGGTTGCCGCTGGCGACAACAAATTCAATACTTTGCTGCTTAAGTTGCGCGAACTGCGCGAGAAAACGCGGGCGATCGTACTGCTTGGCGTCATTGAGAAAAGTTCCGTCCATATCGGTGACGATAACTTTAACGGTCATAACAAATGCTCCTGGCTAACTTCGACCAGTAACATTCTAATTACAATGTGACCTGAAGCACAAATTTATTTCCGAATGAAACCTCATCAATCCTCTTTTGAGCGCCAGATGTGTTGTCTTACTCCGATAGCGGCTGACAATGTCCGGCAGCAAATCCCCGGGTCGCGGCGTAAACGCCTTACCCGGGCTACCGGCCCACAAAGGGCTGTGAAACAGTAGCCCGGCTAAGCGCAGCGCAAGCCGGGGGGTCTTACAGCGTATGCTCGGTACGGGCGATGATATCGTCCTGGGCGTCCGGCGACAGGGCGGTGAAGAAGGCGGAATAGCCGGCGACGCGGACCACTAAATCACGATACTGGTCAGGGTGCTTCTTCGCTGCCAGCAGTGTTTCCCGCGACACGATGTTGTACTGGATATGCCAGCCTTTGTGCACGTCGAAGAAGGTACGCAGCAGCACCATCAGTTTCTGCTTATCGGATTCGTTCTCCAGCGTCGCCGGGTTCAGCTTCTGGTTAAGCAGCACGCCGCCGAGAATCGAACCGGTCGGCAGCTTACCGACGGAGTTGATGACCGCCGTCGGCCCCAGATGGTCAGTCCCGGAAGCCGGGCTGGCCCCTTCCGCCAGCGGCGAGTGCGCTTTGCGTCCGTCCGGCGTGGCCATCGTCTGGGCACCAAACGGTACGTTAGCGGAGATTGACGACGTACCCGCGTAGTAGTTACCGCCAGTCGGGCCGCGGCCGTAGCGCGGGTTGTGGTACTGCTTCAGTTCATCGATATAGGTCTGGTATGCGCGCGCCAGCAGGGTATCCACGCTGTCATCATCGTTACCGTACTTCGGTGCGCCGTTGATTAAGCGCTGACGCAACTGCTCATGGGTCAGGCCGGCAAAGTCTTCCTCCAGCGCTTTTGCCAGTTGCTGCTGACCGATTGCTCCCTGCTCAAACACCAGCTTTTTCACGGCGACCAGGCTGTTGCCTAGGTTGGCAATACCGACCTGCAGACCGGAAACCCAATCGTATTTAGCGCCGCCTTGCTTAATGCTCTTCGCCCGCTCGATGCAGTCATCCACCAGCGCCGAGCACAGAATATCGTGGACGTTCTCTTCGAGCATGGTATCGACGACATACTCAATCTCGATCGATTTGCGCGTGTAGTAGCGGATCTGCGTATCCCAGTCGGCCAGCACCTGTTCAAAATTGTCGAAGTTGCCTTTCGACAGTGCGTGCTCCTGCGGCAGGAACACCTGACCGCTGGTGGCGTCGCGGCCACCTTCCAGGGTGGCGAGCATCACGCGGGCGAAGTTGATAAAACTCATCCCGGTGCAGCGATAGCCCCATTTACCGCCGACGGCGGTTTCGATGCAGCCGATAGCGGCATAATCGTACGCGTCCTGTGGTTCGATCCCCAGTTTGATGAATTCCGGAATTACGATTTCGTCGTTATTGAACGCGGGCATCCCGAAACCGCAGCGAATGACCTGTACGCAGGCGTCAAGGAAGTCGTTACTCATGCCAGCGTGGTAGCGCACGCTGAGGTTCGGCTGGGTCGACCGCAGACGACCGCAGGATTCGAGAATCGCCCAGGAGAGCGGGTTCACCGCATCCTGCGCTTTGCCGTCCACCAGGTTCTGGCCGCCGATGGTCACGTTCTGGTACAGCGGACTACCCGCAGAGGCCTTCGAGTGCGAGCCGGAGCGGATTTTGTTCACTTCCAGCAGCTTCAGCCAGCAGCTATGCAGCAGTTCAATCGCTTGTTCGCGCGCCAGCGACTGGTGCAGCTCAACATCGCGACGGTAGTACGGATACAGGTACTGGTCCATACGCCCGAAGGAAACCGAGTGGCCGTTGGATTCAATTTGCAAAATCAGCTGGATGAAGTAGCACAATTGCAGCGCCTGCCAGAACGTTTTTGGCGGTTCATGGGCAATAATGTCGCAGTTTTCGGCGATGGCCAGCAGCTCGTCGCGGCGCGTTTCGCGTGTCTCGACGGCGGCCATGGTACGGGCCAGCCCGGCAAAGCGTTGGCAGTGCCCGCTTACCGCTTCCAGCACGATATCAATGGCTTTCAGGAACTGCTCACCGTGCACATCTTCCAGCACCGTAAGGTTGATGCGCGAGCGGCGCTCGGCCACTTTGGCGCGCATGCCGTCGAGGCCTTTCTCCAGCAGCAGCGGATAGTTGACCGCAAGGTGGGCATCGCCGGAGGTCATATTGCCTTCCGCTTTAATAATACCGGTGGCCAGCAGCGCTTTTTGTTCATCGGTAAACATCCCGTAGCAGCGATCCTGAACAGTCTGTCCACGCCACCATGGGCAGATCTCATGCAGCACCCGCTTGTTCTTTTCGCTGACGGCGAAACCAGCCCCTGGACGATCGGCAAGATCATCGATCTCTTTCTCAATCCAACTGACGGTATATTCCGGGAAGATCGGCGCGGCGCGAACTTCGCTTGCCTGGTTGCCGACGATCAGCTCATCATGTTTGATCCAGATAGTCCGCTCCGCCAGGTGATGTGCCAGTGCCAGCGCGCGGCGTACCGGGACCGGCTTATCCAGATGCTGCTGATAAGCTGCGGTGTAATGCTGTGCGCGCTCGGTGCACACCGGTGGCTTAACGATATGTACCAGCGCCGTTTTATGCGCCTGAATGCGAGCGCTCAGCGTATCCAGTTTCAGGGTAGTCATGAGTTTATCCTCGTAAAGTAACCGTTAAACCTTTGCTTTGAGCATAGTGCTGCGCGAAGGCCAGCAACTCGGGGGCAGCAAGCGGTTTATCCGGAGCGGTATAGGGCTGACTGAGTAACTGATATTTGTTCATTCCCAGCGTGTGGTACGGCAGGAAGTGAATCACCTCGACCTTCAGGCGGTCGGCGGCAAAATCGGTGATGGCGGTAATGGCGG